>JBJEBP010000264.1:0-1838 GCA_051870135.1 Candidatus Cryptobacteroides sp.
ATTAGATATGTACTCTCCACGATATGCGGCCCTGTCGTGGAAGGTCCCGCTTGGGAGGGTAGCAAATAACCTGGAGGCGGCAAAAAACTTCGTTAAGATAGCGGCCAACTGATTGGGAACAGAGAAAAATTTTGTAACTTTGCGGCGCTTCCGATAAAGGTCAATGTTGTGCCCGGACGGATGCCTGGAATGCAGCCTAGAGCGAAACTGGGGATTATCCGAGAGCGAATCCGAAATGCAACGGTGAGCGACCCCGGAATGCGGCCCCAAGCGAACTCGGAAAGCATCCCCAAGCGAACTCGGAAAGTAGCCCCGAGCCACCCCGGAAAGCAGCCCTGAGCGGATTCGGAAGAAAGCCTATAACGAACAGACAAAATTATGAAAGTTGCGATTTTAATGGGTTCCACCAGCGACTACGATGTCATGTCAGCCGCCGTGGAGACACTTGACGCTTTTGGAGTCCCGTATGAGAAGCGGGTCATCAGCGCACACAGGACACCCGACCTGATGTTTGAGTATGCACGGTCAGCCAGGGACAATGGCATTGACGTGATTATTGCCGGAGCAGGCGGAGCGGCCCATGTGGCCGGAGTCATTGCAGGACTGACAACGGTGCCGGTAATCGGGGTGCCGATCCGGACCCAGACAATGGGAGGCCTGGATTCGCTTCTTTCGATAGTCCAGATGCCAGGCGGAATACCTGTGGCAACGGTGGCCATCAACGGTGCCAAGAATGCGGCCCTGCTTGCAGTGCAGATGCTTGCGATAAAACACGGGGAACTTACGGCCAAGCTTGAGGAGTTCCGCAAGAAGCAGACACAGAAGGTATTGGACGCGGAAATCTGATGGAAAGCACATACTAAATACAATGTGGCGTGTTCAGGAGCCCCCTCGGGCTACCGGAGAACGCGCCACCTGCGTTTTTATTTCCGGCGCAATCCGGCGCATCCCGGCCAAACAGAGCCAATCGCAGCCCAACCAAGGCAGCCAGCCCAACCAAGGCATCCCGGCCAAACAGAGCCCAGCCAAACAGAACCAACAGAAACCCAATATACAGATATGCAGAATTACCGCATTTTCGTAGAAAAAAATCCTGAATTCCAGGTAGAGGCAGCAAGCCTCAAGGCAGAATTGAACGAAAACCTCCAGCTCAATTTGTCAACATTGAGGCTGCTGAACGTGTACGACCTCTTCGGCTTCACCCCCGAACTCCTCGAGAAGAGCCGCTACAGCGTCTTCGGAGAAATCGTGACCGACAATGTCACCGACACCTGCGACCTCGACGGCAAGAAATACATTGCCGTGGAATATCTCCCGGGCCAATTCGACCAGAGAGCAGCATCCGCCGTGGACTGCGTCAGGCTCATTGACCCGGCTGCCGAGGTCAGGATCAAGAGCTCCAAGCTCCTCATCCTTGACAATGACATTGACGACGCCACCCTCGGCCGGATCAAGCATTATATGATCAATGCCGTCGAATCCCGCGAGAAAGACCTCGCCAAGCTCACCGATTCCGAGCAGGCAGCCGTGAAGCCGGTGGCCGTCCTCGAAGGATTCACGAAAATGCAACCCGCTGAATATGAGGCATATTGCCACAAAATGGGACTGGCAATGAACGCCGACGACCTCGGAGAAGTGGTCAAGTACTTCACAGAAGAAGGCCGTGACCCTAACGAGACCGAGCTCAGGATTCTCGACACATACTGGAGCGACCATTGCCGTCACACCACATTCACTACCGAACTTGAAGAATACGGAGTCGAGGACTCATTCGCCAAGGAAGAAATTGACGGGACATTGAAACTCTACCTCAGGCTCCGCAAGGAACTCGGCCGCGA
>JBJEBP010000265.1:0-7083 GCA_051870135.1 Candidatus Cryptobacteroides sp.
AATTACCTTGTCAAACCTCTCAATTGAACCAAGTTATTTTTTAAGCATTACTCAATTCTCCGAGTCTCTCGAAGAAGGCCGCTGCCGTCTATGGTGTTGGATTCTTGGACTGCAAA
This sequence comes from Candidatus Cryptobacteroides sp., assembly GCA_051870135.1. Classification (GTDB taxonomy): domain Bacteria; phylum Bacteroidota; class Bacteroidia; order Bacteroidales; family UBA932; genus Cryptobacteroides. Next base: position 117 of record JBJEBP010000265.1, read on the forward strand.
TGGAAAATCATAGGTATCGAACGAATATAATGCTATTGACTGGCGATTGGACAGGTTATCTGTATGAACGACACTCGACAGCCGTGGATTCAGTTTCCCGTAAGTCGTAGTATGAGAGTCATACGTATAATCTGTAATGTCATACGGGCTATCCAACCCATGTCCGTGTTCTATCCGTGTCGTAACACCCATTCTTTCAGGATTCTTGAAGGTGGTTGTTACAAGTTCCCTGTTTGTGACACCCATGAAATCGATTGTCCTCACTTTGCCAAAGCCACAGAATCCCAATCCCTTTGTATTTACGCAGGCATCAAAATAAGTATACCATTGATCTGTCAGCTGCTCCTCGCTATTCAAGTCCGGCGAAAGGTAACTTTGTGTGTTGTACAGAAGTTGGAGAGGAAAGCGGCATTTGGCATAACCGTTAGTGCTACTGTAGGACCTGTCTGAATCTATGCAATAGACATAGTTTGATGAAGCCATATTCGCATAGTTGTTCAGCGTAGTCGCTCCAAGACTGTTTGTGAAAGACGTGAGCAGCCTTGAAGATGACAGGTCTTGAGAGAACTTGTAAAGATTGACGTAACTTCCTTCGACCGTAATAAAGTCGCTCATTGCATTATAGCCAAGCATATTACAAGGTACGAACTCAGCAGTTTCATCAAAAGCCAGACTTGAGGTTAATCCATTTTCATAGTAGTACGTTCCGTTATCATTCAGGTATAAGACTATAGATGTACTGTTTCTTTTGACCAAGTCATACAGCCCGTCAGAATTTAAATCGAAAAACATATATTTGTCAGCTTCCGATGTTTGCGGGATAGTTATGGTTTTCGGAATAATTGTCTCCCCAGTATACTGATAGATATTCCAGTAGGGTGAGGTGTCTGTAGGCCTCCTTGCAATATCCACATAGCCATCCCCGTTTATATCCAGAAAATACAATTCTGCCGACGAGAATGTCGTAGAGGTGACTCCTGAAATAGTCTTCGTCAAAGAAAACAAACTTCCGCTTTGGTTATAAACATTGATGCCCGATGATGTCACGTGACATACTTCGGTTCTACCATCACCATCAATGTCAATGCAGAACAATTTATCTTCAGGGCTTAAGGATAGCAAGTTGGACTCAGAGATTTCAACACCCGAATTGATGTCTATCAGCGATGCATACGAAGTCCTTGAATTATCTAATCCATCTTTATTGTAGGAAATAGTAAGCAATTGTGTCTTACCGTCACCGTTAAAATCGCCCAATTGATAGAAACGAGGAACAGGACTCACATATTCTCCGCTTTTGACAATGCCATTGACCATTACGTCAAAGTACTTTTCCTGGAGAATCGCCCCTGTAGACGCATCGCAACTATAAACAGTTATCCTCAAAGTGGTCACATCTGGATTCGTGGAGGTGCCGTTGAAATTTACTTTCACGATTTCATCTACACCATCCCCGTCAATGTCAGCCGCATCGATACATTGGAATCCGTCTCCGACAGTAATACTGTTATCCACGTTGCTCAAATAACTTAATCTCGGGGCGACCAATACAACCTGGTCTGCTGCATATTTGCTTCCAAACTTATATGTCTTTTTCCCAAGCCAATTCGTTTTTGTAACTAAAATGCCATAGTTATTGAACTTTGGCAAAATCATTAGACCATCGTTATAGCTGTCAGGTAAGTATTTGCCTCTATTATAATAAAACTCCACATCCGATGAAGACGAAAAATATGTGGACAGAAAGAGGTAATCCGTCTTCTCGAAATCATCTGAAATGTTATTTGTATCTTCGTCAGATGTACCATAAGAAAATTCTAATGGGCGCAACTGCTCTCCCGTCGCATTTGCACATCCGATTGATGTCAGGAGATTCACCCCTTCCTTAAACGAATGCGCAAGCTGATATTTGCACAATATTTCGCCATTGCTTTCGGATGTCACGCTTTTCAAGATATAGTTCTGACATGAATGTTGACCTGCCTGATAACGTGAATAACAATCCGACCGGGTTGTATAACTAAATGTGAGTTTACCTATTTCAGAATTGTTGCCATTGCGTCTGAAGAGTATTGACACCACCCGGTAATCAGATTGCATGCCGGAATAGTTGTAGACAATATTGTTGCCCAACTTGTCCTCCCACGCAGTTATTGGATATACAGCTTTGGCAGAGGTGTTGGATGTCATCCCATAAGTCGCCTTTGAGCCATCCGGGAATAATGCAACAAAATGACTTATAACATTGCCGGCAGTAATTTTTTTGACAATGATGTGCCCTCTAGCAGTCTCCAACTGATATTCTGCTGCCGATAAAGTATCATCATTCTGCACTAAGGGTATTTCATCCAGAGAATAGACGGCATCAGGATCATTGACATTCGCAGGGGCTACCTTCCCGTTGTAGTACTGATTCTTGTTGGCGATAGTGATAGACGACAACCCTCCAATGTCCCAGCCATACCCCGCAAGTCCATTGGTAGATTGACTATTGTACTGGAGACTTATCTGAGGAGAGAAATTTGCCAATGGCGTTATCATAAGTGGCACATTATACCTGCGCCCACCATACTCCGTCACCTCCTCTTGGTAAGGTATTTGCCCGAAGGCATATTCAGCACCGTCATCAGACAACGCCATCACCCTCATTGCTTTCTTTGGCATAATGGTCTCCCGACTCAATTGCCGAATAGCAGACATAGACGCAGTCCCCAAATAGTCTCTACTCAATGAGTCTTGCGAATTTACTGCATTAGGGTTTGGAATTCCGAAATCATATTTATCAAGAGACGACAATACTGTTGAGTCGCCTATTGCTGATGAATCGAAAAGAGATAAAGCATTGTTATTATCAGCGGCCCGACCCGTAAAGGCTGCGCTGAAAAACAATACCTCTATCAGAATCAATAGCTGATTGTTTTTCATGATGCGTTTTGGCTTTCAATGAGTTCATGGGAAATCTGCAACGCTAAGTCCGAGTACAACAGAACAAGATGCTTCAAATCAATCCATTTGTTATGGATGAGTTCATCATCATTATCATACCACATGGGGAAGTCCAAAGAAACTAAAAGGGGCTGATTTCCATCAAATAGGTTAGCGAAAGAACCTGACTCCGAAAGCATTACATCATGTGATGGCGTATCCCCAACAATAGCTAATTCTGCAACAGGTGTTCTGGAAATCATATTCCCGGCATCATCATAATCATATACAACAACAGTCTGTGAAACGCCCGATTTGCTAATTCCTAACAATAAGAACGAAAGTATAAGACAACGCTTAATCATAGGTCAAACACGTTTAGACTGACTATTTGAAATATCCTTATTTTACAAAATACGCCTCACCATAGTAACTTTCGGACCAGATTACAAGACAGTATTGTCCACCTTGTGCCGGAATATCCAAATATACGTTAGAATTGCTGTCAAAGAAAGATACTTGATCTACTATTTGATTGTGCTGATCAATCAAATAAACATCCCCATCACCTATGCCAAACATAGTAACGGAAATAATGCCTTCTGTAAATAGGAGTTCAGCCGTAACTCTATAACTCAAATCTCGATAGACTTCATCTTTGTCAATGCCAGTGAAACTTTCGTTTCGGATGGTCAGTTTGGTTCTGTTGTTGTCATCAGCATTGAGTGTCAATGGCACTACGAGACATAATAAGAATAGAATTGTGGTACAAATGCGCTTCATATCAATAAGATTACAGTTTGTGCAAATGTACGCCGGGTGTAACATATTTCAAAATAAAAAGTTTTCCCTCCTGTTCTCGTAACACATTGATAATCAGCATGGGCGATTTCAACAATTATTGGTGTGCGTTCAAGGCTATGTGAGATAACTCTTTGATTATAAGTATCATATACAATAGAAAACTGTCATTGGGACAGGGTAAACTTTCCGGTGTCATTTCGTACTTTCTCTAACTCCATGGAAACAGCGGAAAGAAGCTGACTCCATTCCATTATCCCATGTTTATCCATCCTCCGTCATCCCCGACCTGACCGGGGATCTCTCGTAACGAACAGTCAGTTCTATTTGTTTGCAGGCGTGATGCCCGGTCATTGCCGGGCATGACGAAAACGCAGCAAGATACGATGTTAGATTTGCGGATAATGATTAGTTTTGTTATCTGTCAAGTCCGAAACTCGCCTGGAGTATCTTCGAGCGGAGCATAGGGTTCAGTTCCGGATGATTGTCGAGATATTGGTGAACGGCAATGCGGGCCTTGTCGGAACGATGTCCCGCAATAAGATTGGAGCACCAACCAGCCGGGAAGAAAATGTCACCAGTGCGCTGAATTTCAGGCAGGAGTTCAAGGGCCGGGACAATGTACTTCACGGCATAGTCAGAGCGCAATGGATGATTGAGATAATACAGAAGGCTCTGGGTCCAAGGCTCTATACGTCTCGCTTCAACGTCAGAAAGAGATGCGAAAAGTGAATCCCTGTACTCTTCTGAAGGATTGACTGCCCGGGAGATGAAGTCGAACTTGTCCCGCACATCCGGATTTGTCAGTCTTGTGCGTTGTCTATCAATGATTTCCAATGCATCTTCAGGAAATCTCACGGCCAGTTCGTAAGCCAATGTCATATAATCCGGCTGTGACAGCCTGCTGTCATTCCCGGCGGACCAGATGCTGTACAACTCATCAACCACTGCCGAAGAGGCCGCAAATTTGGAAAGCAGCCTGAGAAGCAATGTGCGCACCGATGCGATATGATGACTTTCAGACATTTCCATAAGGCTCAACTCCACGGCCTCGCTCCCCTTCCCCTCGGAGAACATTGACATTCTCATAAGCGGCTCGGACATATAGCCGACGATTGAGGCGGCAATCAGGTCGTCATTCTCGCCGGAAAGCGACTTGAGAAGGAAATTCATCCAGTCCGCATCAGGAATTATCCCCCGGAGATAATTCTCATTGAGGTTCATTATAAGGGATAGCCGCCTGACTGGGTCAGCCGGAAGTGCTTCAGACTCAAGGATGGTCTTTGCCTGTGAACAGGCAAGCTTAAGGAAACCGTATGTCCCGGAATCTTCCAGTTCATCCGTGTCAGAGACCTGATATTCAGGCCAATAAGACTGGTCAACCCAGGTACGGCTGAAACCTGCGACATCATTGTCGGTATGGCTGGAGAGAATAGCAATCAGGTCATCCCAGGTCGCATTGCCGTATTTGAACTTTGCCAGGTATTCCCTTATACCAGACTTGAACGCATCCTCCCCCATCATTGAGGCGAGCTTGCGCATCATCACAGGAGCCTTGTTGTAGATGATATTGTTATAGACCAGTCCGGCATTGTTCATATTGTCAAGACTCTGCCTGATTGCAGTCCTGCCCTCAGTGCGGTCCTGGGCCATGGCCGCAGCCTTGTATGTCCGCAGGAAGTTCAACTCGTGATTGACCTCGGGGAAAAGGGGGTCCGTAATGGCTGCTGCAAAATAATTGGCGAAGACCTCCTTGGTCCATACATCATTGAACCACTTCATGGTCACGGCATCCCCGAACCACATGTGGGCGGTCTCGTGGGCAATCAGTTCAATGCGGCGGAGCTTCTCATCCGGAGTCGGGTTGGCGGAGAGGAAAAGCCTCGTATCATTGTAGAAGGTGGCCCCTGCGTGTTCCATTCCTCCGAACTGGAAGCCAGGAAGCACCACGAAATCATATTTCGCAAACGGGTAAGGCATTGCCGTATAGTCCTCAAGCCAATCCAGGGCGAAGCCCACCTCACGTGCAATCTCCGGGATCTGTGCTGTCTCAGCCTCGTCTTTTCCACGATAGAAAGCCCCGGTCCTGTACTGCGGAAAATATTGATACTCAAACTCTCCTGCGGCAAATGCGAAAAGATAGGTCGGAAGCGGGTCACTCAATGTGAATTTCCACCGGCGAAGGCCGGGTTCAGGCCCAGGTGCAGGCATATCGTACTGGCAGATGACTGATGTGGTATCCGCCAATGGTGCATTGCTCACCGCCTTCCAATTCCCGGGAATGTCCAATGTCAATGCGAATCTGGCCTTGATGTCAGGCTGGTCGAAGCAGGGAAACACAGTCCTCGCCCTGTCCGGCACGAAGAGAGTATAAACGTAGTCCTCCCGCCTGTTGAGTGCCGATGTACCAGCAAAGAACTCAATGTCAATGACATTGCGCCCCTTGACCAGATATTTGGCAGGCAATACGATATGCTCATTGACGATACGGACAGGAATCTCCGCCGAGTCAATGCTGACCTTCACTTCCCCGGCCCTCTCCCCCGCGAAATCAAGCACGAGATCGGACTTTCGGGTCATAGTAAAGGCTACTGATTCACAAGCCTTTATATCATCATTGCCGATGATGGCGAAATGTATGTCGTACTCCACATCGCAAATCACCTCGCTCCGCCACCGGGCAAGCTGCAAAGATACTCCAGAATCAAGTATCCCCCCGTTCGTCTGTGCCGCACAGGAGGATAGAATCATTGCCGCCATGATGAGGCCTGCACATTTTCGAATGCCAAGGATTGTCATCAGAACGGATTCTGCGGGTCAGCCCAGTCGTAGAAAGTCTTGTACTTTCCCCTTCTCGGAGCACCCGGTGCATCAGGATAGAACTCCGTACCGTATGCGAAGCCGGCAGACCTGTCCTCGACACGAGCCTTGAGAGCAGCCACTGCGGACTTCAACTCATCGGAAGCGTCTTCATACATTGTAGGAGAAGTGAAACGAGGGTCCTCCCGGTAGTTGTAGATACGTCCGTCCCAGAAATATGCGTATGTGTCGTTCATTGCATATCTGGATGCCTTCGGAGACGGTGTGGTAGGCCAGAGCGGATTGAAATGAATGAGTACGAGAGGCTTTTCGGAAGGCTCGCCGCCACAAATCTCAGGATAGAGGCTGACACCGTCCACTGTCCAGTCCCCGGGCACTTCCACGCCCATTGCATCCGCGAATGTAGGCAGGAAATCGGTCA
>JBJEBP010000266.1:0-7072 GCA_051870135.1 Candidatus Cryptobacteroides sp.
GGGGAAAAATATTCCTTTCCGTTGGGCAGATGACCGAAACTTTCTCCAGGCACTATGATATCATTGTAGAATCTCGGATCCCTGTCCTCGAATGGACTGTGAACCGGATCATATCCAGAGCGGCTGTCGGAAATCGGATAATAGATGCCGTCACTTCCCTTCTTGTCAAACATATCTACCATATTCTGGGTAGGGGCATTGTAACTGGAGGCATCCCCATCCTTATTCTGGATATCGCCGGAAGCAGACTGCGCAGGCAGCCAGAAAGACCTGATAGTTCGCTTCGGATGGTTTACCCCGCCTCCGTCATTGATATACTTCCTGTTATACCAGATAAATTCCGGCTGAGTGGCAAGAGTAGAAGGGAAATAAAAGATGTTCTTGTATTCTTCCCCAGACATCAACCTGTACGAAGCATTCGTCTTGAGATACTCCAGTGTTTTGAAAGCGTCTTTGGCAGCCTGTGCCGCAAGTTCCTTGTCATATTCCCTCACTTCAATAGACGTTAAGTCATTCTGCATCAATGGACTGGCTGCATAGAGTTCAGTCATTGCTTTCAAAGCCATAGCGGCAGCCTTGGTTGGACGGCCGGTATTTTTGTCATCCCAGTTGTCCGGCAGCATCGCACAGGCATTATCCAAATCCGTCTGCATCCATTCGTTAGACTCTCGGTATGTCTTTCGCGGCTTGTCCTGTTCCTCGATTCCATTGATCGGCTTGTCAAGAATTGGAAGCCCACCGTATCTCTTAAGGAGTTGGAAATAATACCAGGCTCTGTAAAAATATGCCTGTCCAAGGACTTTGGACCTCTCATCCTCCGACATCTCGGCACGGTCAATGTTAGCAATGACAGCAGTCGCTATTCTTATTCCCTTGGATGCCAGATTGATTGGCTGATTGTCGTTCACTCCAAACTCCCAGGTCCCGTCACGAGAGACACGGAGCCAGTTTCCGGAGTTGCCGAACGTGGCCTTTGTATCCCTGTCAACAGAGGCAAACTCGTCGCTGAGTGTTCCTACGTGCTGCCTCACACAGCCGCGATAGTGCGATACAAGATTCTGCTCAAGGAAGTTGAAGCAGTTGTCAAGATATGCTGTAACAGAGGTATAATCCTTATAGACAATATCATCTGTCAATCCCATATCTGGGGACTTGTCCAAGAATTTCTCACACGAGGTTGTCAGTATCGCAACCACGGCAAGCAAAAAATATAATAGTTTCTTGTTCATATTGCAATTTTGTTTTCCGGATTATCCATCCTGTCAGAAACCAAGTCTTACTCCGAAAGTATATGTTCTCACCATTGGATAGGCTGAGACCTCCTTGACCTCCGGGTCAATTCTGCCATCGACCCCTGTTATCGTAAACAGATTGTTCCCGTTGGCATAGAAAGTACATTCGGAGACTCTAGCTCTCTTAAGGAGCTTTTTAGGGAACGCATAGCGAAGTTCCAATGTCTTCAGGCGGAGATAAGAGAAATCAGCGTCTCTGTATGTATTGTCAGTATCCACAAACGCACGACCTTGACGAGTATGAGGAGCGAATCTTATTACACCTGATGTGTTGGCTGTATCATACGTCCAATAATCCAGATAGTTCGGCTGAGCCTTGACCGCACCCTCCGGAAAATCATAATAAAGCTGAGCATACATCTGCCTATACGCTCCCTGCGAGGCATAAAACATAGCAGAAAGCGAGAGGGATTTCCAAGATATACCGAGATTTAGAGTATATGTAGTGAGTGGATAGTTGACGTGTTCTGAAACCACGACATCATTCGAATCAAGGATACCATCTCCATTGTAGTCAATATACACAAGATCTCCAGGTATCACATTTTTCGCAGTAGAGCCTGAAATGCCGGTCTGGGCATAGTTGAAAACATCGTCTATCGACTCATAGTTGCCGACAGCTATATATCGTTTCTGCCAACCGATTGGCTTGCCGGCATCCTTCTGATAGTCAGCGAATCCTTCCGGGTCTCCCCTATAGACAACCCTGTTCTCGCTGGTCGAGAAGCCGAATCCGATATTGTAACGCCAATCCGTGCCGATTTTGTCATACCACGATACTTCAAGTTCAAGGCCGTGATTCTTCGTTTTTCCGATATTGGCCGCGCTCAAGGACACAGGATACCAGAACACCGCGTCACGAGGGGTCATAAGAATACCATTTCTCCGTTCGTTGAAGAGGTCGAGAGTAATGTTAAGTTTACCCCAGAGGGATGCATCCATACCAAGATTCTGCTTGATGGCTGTCTCCCAGGTGGAATAAACGTTGGCAGCCGTCCCCTCCTTGTAGGTCAGACCGGTGTTTACACCGTTACCGTCACCATATACCACGCCGCCAGCCTGCTCATAGGTCTGTATATAGGCAAACCTGTTGGAGCCGGCATCACTTCCTACTTTTCCCCAGGAATAGCGGAACTTGAGATTCTTGAGAACTTTCCCTATGGAGTTCTTTACGAAGTCCTCCTCAGAGAGACGCCAGCCTACTGAATAGGATGGGAAAAGGCCGAAACGTCTTCCCGGAGCAAACTTTTCAGAACCGGTATAGGAGATATTGAATTCGGCGAGATATTTCTCCATATAGTTGTAGGTAAGCCTGCCAACCCAGTCCTCACGATATTCAGGGAATGCCATCTGCGAAGTTCCGTCATTGTATTTCTTGACGGTGCGATTGACCAGAGCGAGAGCACTGACGTTGTGCTTCTCCGCAAATGTCCTGGCGTAATTAATATCGAACTGATAGACTTCCTGACTGCCTGTCGCGCTGAGATTGTCGTAAGTAACTCCCAATGGCATATCATCCATCGCATTCTCTGAAGGAAGTCTGAGTTCCCGGAGAACAGGATATGTCAATGACCCGTCTTCACCTATTTGAGGGTTGGAATAGTCATATTGACGGAAATACCTGATGACACCGATACTTGAGTTGTAGTCATTCTGTCCAAGGATATTACCAGCAAGTTTACGTCCAGTGGTCGTAATGTAACTGTTATAAGAGAACCTTGCCGAAACACTGAGACCTTCCGTAATGAAATCCAATTTCTGCTTGAGAGTGAAGTCATACCAGTTCTGCGATGTCTTGACGGTTCTCTCTCCTTGATTGTACATATTCGCAAGGACATTGTACATGCCGGACTCCATATCACCCCAGTAGCCATTCTCATATTTGACCGGGAAAGAGTTGATCGGAGCCTGTATCATCTTGGTATAGGTCGCTCCGTCATCAGCATACTTGTCACCGCGGTAACCCACCTTGCCGGCAACATTTACAGAGAACTTTGTAGTCTTCGTAATATTGAAATCCAGGTTGGCCCTGTAATTGTATCTCTGGAACGTTGAACGCGGGTCGTAATTCTTCTGCTTCTCAAGGTCAAAAATATCACCATCTCTATGATATCCGAGGGAAACGAAATATTTGAGAAAGTTGTTTCCGCCGTCAATAGAAATATTGTACTGCTGAGTGGTACTTACCGGCTTGATCATCACATCATACCAGTCAACCTGTGGAAAAACTTCATTGTATGGGCCATAATTGCCGGTAGCATATGCATTGGCCCAGGCATCGAACTGGGACTGCGGTATGAGATTATCCCAAGTCTGCTCATTGGCGAGGGCCTGGTTGTAAACTTTCATTGAAGTGATATAGTCAGGCCAGTCAACTTTGGCTGTAGGAGATTTAAGACCGACACTCGCATTGAAAACGATATGAGGTTCTTTGCCTTCTCCTCTCCTCGTAGTGACGAGGATAACGCCGTTTGCTCCACGAACTCCATACACGGCTGTCGCCGAGGCATCCTTGAGGACGGATATGCTCTCAATTTCGTTCATATCAACATCATTGAAATCTCTCTCAATTCCATCCACCATTATAAGCGGGGAGGAATTAACCCAGGAGGATTTTCCACGGATGTAAAGATCAACGTTGTTGGCACCAGGCTTGCCAGAAGAGTTGATGGCGGTCACACCATTGAGACGGCCCTGAATAGCCTCCCCAAGAGAATTCACACTTCCGCCCTTTAGAAGATCCTCCGCCTTGGTTGTGGTGATGGATGCTACACTGGATGCCTTTTTCTGTACTCCATAGCCGACAACGACTACTTCATCAATCAGTTTTGTTTCAGCCTGCAACACAATATTGATGACAGACTTATCTGTAATCGCTATCTTTTGAGTATTGAAGCCTATGCAGGAGAATATAAGCGTTTTAGCATTCTCATTGACATTTATGGAGTAACTTCCATCCAAATCAGTAGAGACTCCTACCGTGGTATTCTCCACGAAAACAGACACGCCGACAAGAGGTTCCCCCGAGTCATCTTTAACAGTACCACTAATGTTCTTCACCCCAGTCTGTTCCGAAGCCGTATTGACTTCGGAATAATTTCTTGCTGCGTTTGCAGGAAGAACAGAGGCGAACATCAACGTCAGTACGATATTGAAAAAATGTTTCACCTTCATTTAATATTAGTTGGTTATAGTAGTGAAAGAGTCATCGTGAAGATACAACAACTCCCCGATGCCAATAACTTCCGACTTTCCTTTTTCAGAAAAGTCGGAAGATTCGCTGGCACATCATTATCTTATGTGTAATCTATTTATTCCTCTTCTGTCCCGGGAACGGCACGACCATGCAACGCTCGGTCCAGGCATCGTACTCCTTCACCATCTTGGCAAGGATGTCCGGGTGCTGGGCGGCTACGTTATGAGTCTCGCTGCGGTCCTCATTGAGATTGTAGAGTTCCCACTCGGCCTTCTGGCCAGGGCGGACTATCTTCCAGCCGTCACGGGAGATGAAGGCGCTCTCGCAGAAATGCTCGAAGCCGAGATACTCGTGGCCTTCGCGGTGGCCGGTCTTGAAGAGAGGAACGAGGCTGAGACCCTCCATAGGGATAATCTCATGGCCCTTGTAGGTCTCAGGATATTCAGCCCCGGCAAGTTCTACGCAGGTGGCCATCACGTCCATCACGTGGCCGTACTCATTGTTGAAACCTCCTATGCTCTTCTTGTCCATTCCCTTCGGCCAGTGTGCAATCATCGGGGTGCAGATACCGCCTTCGTAGGACTTCGCCTTCCAGAAACGGAAAGGAGTGTTGGCCACATTGGCCCATCTTGCGCCCAGTGAAGCGTAGGTGGTCTCAGGTCCGGGAAGAACTTCCTTGTTCTTCGGATAAACCATCTGGAGACCGTCCCTGGTCATATCAGGACGGTCATTGTCACCAGGAGAATAGTTCTGGCATACCTCATTGCTGCAGCCGTTGTCGGACATGAAGAGAATGAGGGTGTTGTCCATCTGTCCGGTCTTCTCGAGGGCCTCGATGAGCTGGCCTATACCCTGGTCCATACGGTCGATCATAGCCGCGTGGACAGCCATCGCACGGGCATCCCACTCGGCGTCAGGATTGTTCTCCCAGCTGTCTGTGAACTGCCTGTCGGAAAGGAAATCGGTCTGGTCTCCGAAGAGGCCCATCTGGAGCTGACGCTGGTAGCGGGCCTCGCGGATAGCCTCCCAGCCCACCTTGTAAGTATCCTTGTACTTCTCGATATCCTCAGGAAGAGCGTGGAGAGGCCAGTGCGGAGCCGTGTATGCGAGATACATGAAGAACGGCTTGTCCTCATTGGCATACTGTTCAACCTCTTTCACGGCCCTGTCCGAGAGGGCCTGGGTAATGTAGTATCCCTCCGGAACTTCCTTTACAGGGACCTCGCCCTCCACGAGAGAGAACGGGTCGAAATAATCCACTACACCGTAAATGGTTCCGTAATGGGTGTCGAAGCCGCGGTTAACCGGATAATTGGAAAGGTCGGAGAAAGGCTCGTGGAACACCTGGTGGTTCAGCCACGCCCTCTGGTCCTCACGGAGAGGAGTCTCGGCAACATGCCATTTTCCAATCATTGAAGTGCGGTAGCCGGCCTCCTTGAGGACCTCAGCGATGGTAACTGCATTGCGGGACAATGTTCCGCGGTAGCCAGGGAGATGCTGGTCGAATGTCATACGGCCGATGCCGGCCTGATGCTGGTAAAGGCCGGTGAGCAGCGATGCCCTGGTAGGGCAGGAACGGCTGGTATTGTAGAAATGGGTGAATCTCACGCCCTCCCCTGCCAGACGGTCGAGGTTAGGAGTGTGGATTTCTCCTCCATAGCAGCCAAGGTCTGAATAACCGAGGTCGTCCGCCATAATGACGATTATGTTCGGCCTCTTGTCGGCCTTCTTGCCGGCAGCCTGCATGATGGCAGGTGAAGCCACCGTCATCAACGCTGCGGGTAGGAGTACTTTCTTGTCAATTTTCATAGTTATTGTGAGTTGATTGATAATTCATTATTTCAGGACCATTTCCTTGACCGGAGTAGCCTCGTCCGGACCAGGTGTGGCATAATGAGGGTCTATTGCACGGATATAGACATCCCCGTCAGGAAGGATTCTCACATCGAGAGGGACGATGGTGGTACCGAGCTGGTTGATGGTCTGGGCGGTCTCGCTCAAGTCCCGGTTCTCAATGCCGGCGGCAGGGAGAGGAGGGACATTGGCATTGTAGAATGCGGTGCACCACCAGTTGCCCTTCTTGTCCTGGAAAGGAGTTCCGTGTCCGAGGAAGCGGCCCACGAAACGTCTCTCGGAATATGGGCCCTCAATCTTGTCGGCAGTACAGTAATAGAGGTTGTAGGAGCCCTTGCGGCCCTGGTCAGTGGACCAGCCGGTGCCGAACATCACGTATTTCTTGCCGAACTTCATTATCGTGGTTCCCTCGTGGCCGATCTTGCGGTCAGCCGGGTCAATCCTGACCTGCTTTCCGTCAATACCGGAGAAGTCCGGCTTGATCTTGAGGAGGAAGCCGTTGCCGTGGGTCATGTACCAGGTACCGTCATCATCCCGGAAGAGGGACGGGTCGTGGCGGCCGCGGAATGCCTCCATATTCGGGAATGTCCAAGGTCCCATCGGGCTGGAACCCTCGCTGAGAGCCAATGTGCTGACACCGGAAGGGCAATGTACCATCACCCATCTGTCCCCTGCCCAGTGAAGTTCAGGAGCCCAGAGATGCTTCCAGTTGGCCTTGGTCTTGTCAAGA
>JBJEBP010000267.1:0-7069 GCA_051870135.1 Candidatus Cryptobacteroides sp.
CGGTCAATATTGAAAATGATGTTGTTGCACTTGCTTACCTGGCCGAGATACCAGTCCCAGTCACGCTGCACGTTCTTGTTCTCACCGTCCTGGCGGTTTGCCTCTATTGCCATAAGTTCTCCGGTGCTAGGGTTTCCGCCGTAGGCGTTGTCAGCGCGGCATTCGCCATAAACCAGCCAGTCTAGATATCCTTTCTCCTGGATATCCTTGGTCCAGGACTCGTAGATTGAGTTCCTGAGACCTTCCATATCGGTCCTGGTCGTATATTGTGACTCGGAACCGCTACCTGTCTCAACTTTCACGTTGCCCTCGTTGTAGCTGGTCTCCGGATAAAGGTCCAGGTCACAGGAAACGGCGGCCATCATTGAAATTGATGCAAGCAATATATATTTACTGTTCATAATTTCCAGATTCATTAGAATTCAACATTAACGCCGAAGAGAACGGTCTTGACGCAAGGATATGTACCCCAGTCAATGCCGGTGTTCGTAGCGGAGGTATATTGGCTCATTTCAGGGTCGTAGCCGGAGTATCCGGTGAATGTCACCATATTGTCAAGTGTGATGTATGGCTGTATCCTTGAAATGTTGGCTTTCCTGAGCTTCGGGCAGGTGATGTCGTATGAAAGGGTTATGTTCTTGATTTTCAGGTAAGAACCATCCTCTACCCATCTTGTGGACGCCCTGAGGTTGTCGAGCTCGCCTGCCTTCGGGATGTCGGTAATCTGGCCGGGTACTCTCCACCTTCTGACCGCATCCTTGATCTGGTTTGCACCTGTGTACATTCCTATCATTTCAATCTTGGAGGCATTGTAGATATCGTTGCCCACCGATGCGGTGAGGAGGAAGCTGAGGCTCAAGCCCTTCCAACTGATGGTATTGGTCATGCCGGCAGTGAATATAGGATTCGCGTCACCGATGTAATGCTTGTCGGAAACATTGATCTTGCCGTCCCCGTTGATATCTTTGTAGATTATCATGCCGGTCTCAGGGTCAACGCCCTCGGCAGTGTAGCCCCAGAACTTGGAGAGAGGCTGGCCCGGAGTCATGCGAACTACGTACTCGCTGAGGGCCTCGGAGGTCTGGGTGTAGTAGTAAACCTGCTGGAGAGTGAGTTTCTCGAGCTTGTTGCGGTTGGTGGAAATGTTGAAGTCAGTGGTCCACTTCCAGTCTTTCTTGTCAATGTTGACTGAACTGATGGCAAGCTCGAGTCCCCAGTTGGACATTTCTCCCTCGTTCCTGTAGATTGAAGGGTTAGGTGCAGGGAGAGGAACGTTCATGAGGAGGTTCTTCGTGTATTTGTAGTATCCGTCCAATGTGACATTGAGCCTTCCCCTGAACATTGACCAGTCGATACCGACATTGGTCTGCGTGGTAGTCTCCCAGGTGAGATCCTTGTTTCCGATGTTGGTCTTGGTGCCGAGAGTCGGGGTCGAGTCGGCATTTTCGGTCTTTGTCCAGTCGGTGTAGTTGATGCCGTACATCTGGACCCAGGCATAGTCGTCGAGACCGGACTGGTTACCCTGCTGGCCCCAGCCGACACGGAGCTTGAGGTCGTCAATCCAGGTGACGTCCTTCATGAATTCCTCACCGGAGATTCTCCAGGCTGCTGATACTGAAGGGAATAGTCCCCATCTGTGACCAGGGGCGAGCTTGGATGATCCGTCAGCACGGAAGTTGGCAGTTATGTAGTATTTGCTGTCGTAGTTGTAGGATATACGGGCAAGATATGACATTATGGCCCATTTTGAAAGCCCCTGTGACTGGCCCCTGAGTCCGCCCTTGTTACCTCCGTTTATGCCGAAGATGACATTGTCATAGTCAGGGGAGAAATGGCTTCTGGAACCGCTGAGGCTTTCCCATCTCGATGTGGTGGCTGAAGTACCCGCCATTGCCTCGAAATTGTGGACATTGTTCCAGCTGTTGTTGTATGTGAAGATGTTGTCATATACCATCCTCATGTCATCGTACCTTGAAGAAGATGCCTCTCCGTGCTGAGTGCGGCCGTAGGAGGTCTTGATCGGGTCGAGGAAGTAGTAGTCGTGGGTCCATCTGCGGTCCATTGTCACAGTGGACTTGAAGTTGAGGTTCTTGTGGAACCTGATGGTCGCATAACCTGTGAGGAGGAGCCTGTCGGTCTGGGAGTAGTTGTTCTCCGTGCGGGCAAGGTTCTCGGAAGGCGTGGTGAGATTGGCTCCGTAGAATTCTGTCCAATACCAGTCCGGATTGGTTTCGCTCCAAGGCTTTGCATAAGTCGGAGTGTTGATTACGGAGAGAACGACGCCGGCGCGGTTGGAACCTGTGCCGGAGATGATTCCGTTGTTCTTGTAATGCGAGAATGCCAGGTTGGCTCCTACATTGATCCATTTGAAGAGGTCTGAGTCAAAACTTGCCTTCACATTGAACCTCTTGTTGTAGGCCACCGGAAGCACACCCTTCTCATCAGTATATCCGCCGGAGATGTAGTATCTCATATTGTCATTGGCATTGGATACTGAAAGCTGGTAGTTCTGGTTGATGCCTGTCTTGTATGTCTCCTTGAACCAGTCAGTCTCGTCCTTCAGCCCGTCCGGGAGGGTTACTGTGCCGAGTTCATCCATCAGCTCGCGGTATTCCTCCACATTAAGGACGTCATAGGTCCTGACGACATTTGAGAGGCCTACTGATGCGTTCAAGCTGATTTGCGGTCCCTTGCTCTTCTTTCCCTGCTTGGTCGTGATGAGCACGACTCCGTTGGCTGCGCGGGAACCGTAGATGGCAGCGGAAGACGCATCCTTGAGAATCTGCATTGATTCAATGTCCTGGGGGGAGAGATAGGCGATTGCATAGTTTCCTGTTCCGACAGGTACACCGTCCACGACATAAAGAGGGTCGTTTGAGGATGCGATGGAGGATGCTCCGCGGACGCGTACCGTCATTCCGCTTCCCGGAAGTCCGCTGGTCTGCTGGACAGTTACGCCTGCAACCTTTCCCTGGATGAAGCCTGAAGCCTCAGTCACTGGGCGGAGCTTCATGTCCTCATTGGAAACTGTCGAGACGGCTGTGGTAAGGTCTCTTTTCCTCGCCGTACCATAACCGATGGCCACGACTGCGTCCAGCGCAATGGCGTCTTCCTCTACTGTGAGGTTGATGGTGCTGCGGCCGTTTACCTGTTCTGTGACTTTCTTGTAGCCCAGGGCGTCGAATTCCACAGTGGCCTGCGGTGAAGCAAGATTGATGAAGTAGTTTCCGTCGGCATCAGTGACTGCCCCGTTCGTCGTGCCTTTTTCCATAACTGTGAGGCCCGGAACCGGGTAACCTTGAGAGTCAATCACTGTACCTTTCAATGAGTGCTGCTGTGCTAATGCGCTTATGCCGGCTGTCAGCAGCAGAACCATAGTCAGATATTTTCTCATACGGTTGATTATTAGTTAATATTCTGTTTCCGCAAGTGCCGGAAATGTCCAATTCCCGCCTACGGTTAATGCAAAATTATGAATTATCGGTTTCCATTTTTCGCTATGTGGAGTCTTAAGTGGAAAGAAAGAGGGTAAGCATTTTTGTAAATCATTATAGAATAATATATTAAAACATTTAATACAAACATCTAAAGTGGATTTGCAAGGGGTGCGTTTTGCTGTTTTAAGACCTTTTTCAGTCTTTTTGGCCGATATTTACAGTTATTATCTGGCCGATGTCGGTGAGGTAGTTCGGGGTCAGGTGGTCCTTCCTGTTCTTCCAGTCCGCATTCCCGTATCCTGCGACAGCGAGGTTCACTGTTTTCAGTCCGTATTTGTGGTTCATCCGGTCAATCGCAGTGGAGAGTTCAGTCCGTTCATCCCGTTTGGGAACAGGGTCGAACAGGATGTTGTGAGTGAGTCCGGGGACAATGCCGGAGAGGATTACGCCCGACTTCTTGAACTGTATCCCCGGCCGGTAAATCCGGTCTGCCAGCCTGATGGCGGCCTCCGTAATTTCAATGGTGTCCGATGAGGGAGTGTCCAGCTGCATTGTGGCAATATTGCTGTATTGAGGCAGGTCTTCCCGGAACCTGTTGCTGCAGGCGAATACGGATACGCTCCCTGCTGCCGATTCCTGTGCCCTGAGTGTGTTGCAGCAGCTGGCTGCGAAGGTTGCGACTGAGGCCTTGAGCTGCTCCGGTGTGGAAATCATCTTTCCGAAACTCCTGCTGGTAGTGATGGTCTGCCGGCGGATTATTTCCTCCGTGTCAATGCAGGGGTGTCCGTTCAATTCCATCCATGTCTGGTATCCCGGCTTGTAGAAATGCCGGAGGACCCAGTCTCCGGGCCTGTCTGCGAACTGAAGGGGAGTGGTGATGCCGAGGGCCTGGAGTTTGGCGAAGCTCCGTGGACCAATTCCCCAGATGTCGGCTAACTCGAACAATGACAGGGCTTTGCGCCGTTTCTCCTCGGAGTCGATCAGGCAGACGCTATCGTATCCTTTGTATTTCTTGGCGAACTTGCTTGCCACTTTTGCCAATGTCTTGGTCCGGGCTATGCCCACGCTTACGGGAATATCGGTCCACAGGGCAATCTGCCGTACCATCCCCCGCATGAGTTTTACGAGGTCGTAGTTTTTCCCGTACCCGTCGAGGTAGAGGAACTGCTCGTCGATAGAGTAGCTCTCGGTATGCTCCACTGTCTTTCTCATTATGCTCTGGACACGTTTTGACATTGCATCATAGAGCATTAGGTTGCCGGAAAACACTGCTACATTGTTCTTCGTGATGATGTCCTTTACCTGAAAGAAAGGTGCACCGCGCTTTATGCCGAGTGCCTTTGCCTCGGCGGTCAGGGCGACGATGTTGCCGTCATTGCTGGACAATACGCACACCGGCTTGCCTTTAAGTCCGGCGTGAAAGACCCTCTCCACTGAGGCGAAGAAGGTGTTGCAGTCTGCGAGCGCAATCATTGTTCCCGGGCCTTGTGGATGATGTAAGTAACTGTCCCCCAGACGCTGAAGTCATCGTCCGGTGAAATAGGAAGGCGGGGGTAGTCCGGATTCGCGGGGACGAGCCAGCCCTGCCCGTCATCAAGCACGAGATGCTTCAGGGTGTATTCTCCATTGAGCTCGCACATTGCAATTTCGTGCGGAGAGGGATTCCTGTTGCTCTTGTCCACTATGACAATGTCGCCATTCATGAGGCCCGCGTCGATCATCGAGTCCCCGCTTACCCTTATGAGGTAGGAGGCTTCCGGATGCGGACATAGCATTGTCAATATGTCAATGTCCTGGGATCTCTCGTCGTTGTCCAACGGGACCGGGAACCCTGCCACGACCCTGATGTCGAAATATGGCAGGGAGAGTGACCTGGCTTTCTCCGCAGGTATAATGTTCAAGGACTTTCCGGCATCTTTTTCCCGTACTGCTTTCTCGAGGGTGTTCCTGATGAATTCGGTCCGGTTTCCGATTCTGTCCAGCTGTTCCGCCAGCCGTCCCGGAGCCCGGAACGAGATCATCCTGCTGTCACCTTTCGGCCGTCCTGCACCCGGGCGCGCTCCTCCGCGTCCTTTTTCCTTGCCTGTTGAGATATTGCTCCCTGTAATTTTCTCCTTATCCATTGCGGTTTCCTTTTTATATTTATTGCGTTTTCGCCTGGTGCCCGGGCCTTCGGTACCGTCAAGACCAATCTTTCCCGTCATCCCATCGCAAATATAGCGATTATTTTGAAAATTGTAATACGAAAATCAAAAATTTTGCTAAATTTGCGTATCTTTACAATTGACAGATGCGACGAGTGATATTCCATATTGACGTGAATTCCGCCTTCCTCAGCTGGACGGCTGTAAAGCTTCTTGAGGAGGGGGACGAGGACATACGTCTTGTGCCTTCGGTGGTGTCCGGTGACCCGTCCGACAGGCGAAGCATTGTGACTGCGGCATCCATTCCGGCCAAGAAAATGGGGATCAGGACAGCCCAGCCGGTGACAATGGCCCTCCGCACCTGCCCGAATCTCAGGATCGTAAGGGGAGACTGGGCCTGGTATAAGCAATGTTCGGACTCCTTCATGGATATATGCCGGAGTTTCTCGCCGGTGCTGGAAAAGTTCTCCATAGATGAATGCTTCATTGACATGAGTCTCCGGCTGTACGGCAAGGATCCGGTGGCCGTGGCTATGGAATTGAAGGACAGGATACATTCGGAACTGGGATTTACAGTCAATGTGGGTGTGGGCTCCAACAAGCTGCTCGCGAAGATGGCCTCGGATTTCGAGAAGCCGGACAGGGTTCATACGCTCTGGACAGAGGAAGTGGAGGAGAAGATGTGGCCGCTTGATGTAGGTGATCTTCTATGGGTCGGCAGGAAGACGGCGGTGCGGCTGAACTCATACGGAATCAGGACAATAGGACAGCTGGCGGCAACGAGGCCCGAACTGCTTACGCGGATAGTGGGAAAGAAGTTCGCTTACCAGATGCACGACAATGCCAACGGTCGTGATGATTCCCCAGTGGAGACCGATGTGCAGCAGGCCAAGAGCATCAGCGCGGAGAGGACTTTTGAAAAGGATATTGTCAATCCGTCGGAACTGGACAAGGCCCTGTTCAATGTGGCCTGCATCGTGGCTCACCGCCTCCGCCGTTCAGGTTTCCAGGCTTCCTGCGTGTCAATGTTCATCAAATACAAGGATTTTTCGGTCGTCCAGAAACAGAGCCGCACATCCCGGCCTACGGACGTTACGGCGGAGATTCTCAATCTCGTGCGTGCCCTCCTTTCCCAGGTCTGGGACGGCTCTTCGCCAATCCGTCAGGTCGGCATCGGCCTGTCGGGATTTACCCGGGATGATACTGTGCAGATGTCTCTTTTCGAGGATCCGAAAATGGAGTATTACCGCAAATGGGATCTGGAATATGACGAGAAGATGAATGCCGCCGAGGATGCGAGGATTCTGGCGTACGAAAGGGTTGTTGCCAAGGATGAGGCCTCTGACAATGATGTTTGATAAATTTTTACTATATTTGAAAGTCAATGCGGCTGCTGAGTCGCAGAGGTAAAGACGTAATGGACAATACAGGCAATATGGAACAGATCAGGCAGATACCATACGGAGTTTCGGACTTCCGGGCGGTGAG
>JBJEBP010000268.1:0-27907 GCA_051870135.1 Candidatus Cryptobacteroides sp.
CCAGTTTCTCAGCCACATTGGAAGTGTCAATGTGCTCACTCTGGATGGTATGCACCTTCACCTCACATTCATTGGCCGCACCTGCGTGCACGAATGACTCCAGAATCGACTTGTATGCGTCCTGAAGCTCGACATATTTCCCGACCAGGGCAATGTCAACCCTGCGTTTCGGGTTGTAGAGCCTGTCAAGGAAAGCGTTAAGCTTGGTAAAGTCAGGCTCAGGCAGGTGATTCAGGCCGAAATGGCTGAGTATCATCTCGTCCAGGCCCTCGTGTTCCATATTGAGCGGCACCTGGTAAATGGACGGCGCGTCAATGGACTGTATCACGTGTCCAGGCTTCACATTGCAGAAAAGCGCGACTTTCCTGCGGATTTCCGGGGTCAGTTCCTTCTCAGTACGGCAGACAATCACATCCGGATGTACACCGGCCTGCTGGAGCATCTGGACCGAGTGCTGGGTAGGCTTGGTCTTGAGCTCCTTGGCTGCCCTGAGGTATGGTACCAGCGTCAGGTGGATGCTGGCCAGATCCTCCTCAGGCATTTCCCATTGCAGCTGCCTGATGGCCTCAAGGAATGGCTGGGACTCCATGTCTCCTACGGTTCCTCCGACCTCGGTTATGATAATGTCGAACTGGCCTGTCTTGCCAAGTAGGAGCATCCTCCTCTTGATTTCGTCCGTGATATGAGGGATAATCTGGACAGTTTTTCCAAGATATGCGCCCTCACGCTCCTTTGTAATCACGGTGTGATAAACCTTGCCGGTAGTCACATTGTTGGCCTTCGTCATGTGGACTCCGAGAAATCTCTCGTAATGTCCGAGGTCAAGGTCAGTCTCCGCCCCGTCATCGGTCACATAGCATTCCCCGTGCTCGTACGGGTTCAATGTGCCCGGGTCAATGTTGATGTAGGGGTCGAATTTCTGGATTGTTACTCTCAATCCCCTGGCCTGCAGAAGTTTGGCCAATGAGGCGGCGATGATACCTTTCCCGAGGGAGGAGGCTACACCTCCGGTGACGAAGACATACTTTGTGTTCATACCTGATTCGGTTAGCGTCCCGTTTACACAGGACTTATGTTATTTGTTAACGTTTATCAGGGATGCAAATTTAGGCAAAAAATCCTATTCCCGAAGAATTTTTCCGGATTTTTTACATCTTGCCCTCCGTGTCGCCGTATTTCTCACGCAGCTGGGCAAGCTCAACCTTCAGACTGTCAACGAGATTTTCATATTCAGGCTGTCCGTAGAGATTGTGCAGTTCAGCCGGGTCATTTTCGAGGTCGTAAAGCTCGTAGAATTCGCCGTCGCCGTAGAACCTGATAAGCTTGTACCTCTCTGTTCGGATACCGAAATGCCTCATTACCATATGCTCCGCCGGGTATTCGTAGAAATGGTAGTACAATGCCTTCCTCCAGTTTTCCGGCTTCTCACCCTTGAGAAGCGGAACAAGTGACATTCCGTGCATTTCTTCAGGAATCTTCACTCCTGCAAGCTCAAGGAAAGTGGGAGCGAAGTCAATGTTCTGCACCATCTCGGTGACGACACCGCGGCGGTCAAATCCCTCCGGGAGCCTCATTATCAATGGAGTATGCATTGACTCCTCATACATGAAACGCTTGTCGAACCAGCCGTGCTCCCCCATGTAGAAGCCCTGGTCCGAGGTATAGACGACGAGGGTATTCTTGTCCAGACCTGCCTCCTTGAGATAGTCCAGGACACGTCCGACATTGTCATCAAGGCTCTTCAGCACCTTCGCATAATCCCTCATATATCTCTGGAACTTGAACTCCGCCAGGTCCTCACCTTCAAGGTTCCTGCTGTAGAAATCTTCTGTCAGGCCCTTGTAGAATGCGTCATAGACCTCCCTGTCCTCGGGGTCAAGACGGCCGATGTAAGACTGGTACAGCCCGGACAGCCTGGTCTTGTCGCCTTCCCTGAACATCTTGGTGTCATAGACTATGTCCATGTCCTTCGCAATGTTCATCTCCTGCCTTGCAGCTGCAATTCGTCCGGCATAGTCATCATTGAAAGTTTCCGGCAGCGGGAAGGTAACATCTTCATATTCATTGAGATACTTCAAATCAGGAAGCCAGTCCCTATGGGTGGCCTTGTGATGTATCATTATGCAGAACGGCTTTGACTTGTCCCTTCCGTTCTCCAGCCATTCAAGGCTCTTGTCGGTCACAATGTCGGTAACATAGCCCTCGTTGCGCTCCCGGGAGCCGTCCATCTTGATGAACTCCGGGTTGTAATAGTCTCCCTGGCCCGGAAGTATTTCCCAGAAATCAAAACCTTCAGGGTTCGCCTCAAGATGGAGTTTGCCCACCATGGCTGTCTGGTAGCCTGCTTCCTGGAGGAGTTTCGGGAATGTTGTCTGGCTGAAATCGAAGACATCCCCGGAATTGCTGTAGAAATGATTGGCACAGCTATGTTTTCCGGTAATGATGCAGGCACGGGATGGGCCGCTCAATGAGTTGGCAACGAATGCATTGGTGAATCTCAGTCCGTCCGAGGCAATCCTGTCAAGGTTCGGTGTCCGGACATTCCTTGTATCATAGCAGCTCATCATCTGGGCTGTATGGTCATCTGTCATTATGAAGACGATGTTCGGTCTGGCCTGCTTGTTTGTTGTACAGGAAGTAGAAGCGCAAGCTGCAGATGCTGCCGCCAATGCGAGAAGTAATTCAGAACGTGTCATAATAAGTGGTTGGTTTCACCGGCTGGCCGGTATAGTTGTCAATTATGCAGTCAGATAGATGACTATTCGGAAACAGCCTCAGTATCAGGAAGTTTCTTGACAATAATCTTGTCAATTCTGGCACCGTCCATATCAGCGACCTCGAACGAAAAGCCCTGCCACTCCGTCTTTTCACCGGACTTCGGAACGTGCTGGAGATTCTCCAAAAGCAATCCTCCGACAGTGGAGAAGTCATAGTCCTCCATATTCTCGCCCAAATCGAAGTGAGAAAGGAAGTCGTAGATGGAACATTGTCCGTCCACGAGCCAGCCTTCACCGTCTTTCCTCTCAATGATATCAGGCTCCTTCATAAGCTCCTGAGGTGCCATGTTGCCCACCAGGGCATCGAATATGTCCTTGAGCGAGATGATGCCCCCCAGACCGCCGAACTCGTCGCAGACAAGGGCGCGGTGAATCCTCTCGGACTTCATGTATTCGAGGACTGTATATATGCTCATATTCTCGTGGACGTAGTGAGCCTCTTTCATCATCTTCCTGAGATCCAGATGCTTGTCACGACGCAGGGCAGTTACGTAATCCTTGATGGAGAGTATTCCGACAACGTGGTCAATGTCACCGTCTACCACAGGATACTGCTCGAAAATCGTACTTTCAATTGTCTTGATTATCTCCTCCTCGGACATCTCGAGGTCCAGCCATACAATGTCGTCCCTCAATGTCATGATGGTGCTGACACTCAGGTCGCCCAAAGTAAAAACCCGCTCCACGATATCCTGCTCGACCGGCGAGACCTCTCCCTCGTCCTTGCCTTCTTCAATGATGGACTTTATCTCGTCCTCAGTCACCTTCGACTCCCTTTCCTTGATTCCCAAGGCCTTGCTGCACAATGCAGTACTCTTTGCCAGGGCCCATACAATAGGGGATGCAATCCAGGAAACAAAACGCATAAGTCCGGCCAGAGTCTTGGCCACTTTCTCCGGATTTGACATTGCCGCGCGCTTCGGGATAAGTTCGCCCAGAAGTATGGAAAGGAACATTACGATGAATACGATGATTGCCTTTGACAGTACAATTGCAGTACTTGCACCCATTCCCAGGGATGTGAGCAGGGCGGCAAAGTCCCTTGCAAGGGTGTCGCCTGAGAAAATACCGGTGAGAATGCCCACGAGGGTAACTCCCATCTGAACTGTTGAAAGGAACTTGTCGGGATCAGAAGACAATTTCAATGCAGCCCTTGCGGCCTTGTCCCCCTTAGACGCTTCAGCATTGAGTTTGGACTTCCTGGAAGAAATCATTGCGATCTCCGCCATTGAGAAGAGTCCGTTGATGAAAATGAGAAGTAATATTATAAAAGCTTCCATATCTATCTGAGCTCGGCAATTACGGTCTCGGCCGCCTTGATTTCTTCACCAAGCTTGACCTTGATTTCCGCATCGAGAGGCAGGAAAATGTCAAAACGCGAGCCGAACTTGATTATTCCGCATTGCTTTCCTCTCTCCTCCTGTGAACCCTCCTCGGAATAGCATACGATTCTCCTGGCAAAAGTGCCTGCTATCTGCTTGAAGAAAATCTCTTCCCTGCCTGTGTCAATGGCAGTGGACGAATGCTCGTTTTCCTCTGCCGCCTTCGGAAGGAATGCGAGCAGATATTTTCCGGGATGGTATTTGTAATAGCTTACTTTGCCGCTCACCGGCCAGAAATTGGCGTGAACGTTGAAGAAATCCATATAGACTGATACCTGTATGCACTGTCTCCTGAGATATTCTTTCTCATATACCTCCTTGATAATCACCACCCTGCCATCAGCTCCGGATGTAACCAGCCTGTCTCCTTCAGGAGTGTGCCTCACCGGCACCCTGTGAAACCAGAGGACAAAAAATGCAAACAATGCGAGAATGACAGACAAGGTAAGGGAAACTGCCCTCAAATGAATGAAATGCAGGCAGATGAAAATCAGCACACCGCTAACTGCCCACGCTATGGCAATCGTTCCGTATGAATTCTTGTCTATTGTCATATTGAATAATAAGGCATTTCTGGTTTTGACTGACAAATATAGCAATAAATAGCCGAAACTACAATATATTCATTAGAATGAGGTAGAGCGTGCCTACCGGGATGGCGAAAATCGTGCTGTCAAACCTGTCAAGAAGACCGCCGTGTCCAGGGATGATGGAGCCTGAATCCTTGACCATATAGTATCTTTTCCACTGGGACTCGAAGAGGTCCCCATATACTCCGGCAACATCCATCACGATGGCCAGCATTACGGTATGGAAATAAGATATAGCCTCCAGATTGAAGATTGTCTTGATGACGATTGCCGTAAGCACCGACAGGAGCATACCTCCCCAGAATCCCACCCAGGTCTTCTTCGGGGAAATCTCCGGGAAGAGTTTTTTCGGGAAGTATTTGCCCAATGAGCATCCGAAGATAAAGCCGCCTATGTCCGAACTCCAGATAAGTATGAAGAAATACAGCAGAATATGTCCGTCAAATCCGTGGTCGAAGAAGACAATGAGGTTCGACAATGACAGCGGAATGGCCACATAGAGTATTCCGGTGTATATGTCCGAGAATTTGCCAAATTCAGTTTTATCCTTGACATACAAGGAGTTGACCATAACTATGATTGTCGGCAGTATAGCAATGGCGATAAATTTCGCATGCAAGCCGAAGGCCTGGACGAGGAAGAGAAGAAGGAAGAGGATTTCACCTGACAATATGGCGAGAATCCTTGAGAAACGGTATCTCGTCCCCATCGTAATCGTATAGAATTCGTGCATCATCACGCCCATTATGAACATGATGAGTGCGGCGAACAGAAACTTGTCAAGGAGAAGCCCGGCCAGCATGATGCCGACAAAGGCCACTCCTGATATTGTCCTCTTTAGAGTATTGCTCATTGGTTTAATGTTTTAGGTTCCTCCGGCTTCACCTTCGGGCCGAGAATTGCTTCCACGTCGTCAGCGAAAATGACTTCTTTCTCTAGAAGAAGAGCAGCCATCTTCAGGAATCCTTCCTTATGCTCCTCCAGGAGAGCCCTGGTACGGTCGTGAATCTGCCTGATGATGTCTTTTACCTCTTCGTCAATGAGTTCAGCAGTCTTCTCGCTATATGGTTTTGTAAGGTCATATCCCCTTGCCCCGGTAGAGTCGTAGAAAGACACGGCTCCGACTTTTTCGCTCATTCCATAATACTTGACCATACCGTAGGCCATCTGGGTGAGGCGTTCAAGATCATTCTGGGCACCTGTGGAAGGTTCTCCGTTGACAATCTCCTCAGCAACCCGGCCACCGATAAGGGAGCACATCTCATCCGTCATCTGGGCCTTTGTCCAGAGTTTTCTTTCCTCCGGCAGATACCAGGCGGCTCCGAGAGCCTGTCCACGCGGTATCAATGTCACCTTGAACAGAGGATTTGCGTATGGAAGGAGCCAGCTTACTGTGGCGTGACCAGCCTCGTGATGTGCTATCGAGCGTTTTTCAGCCGGAGTAATAATGGAGGCCTTCCTTTCCAGTCCGCCGATTATCCTATCCACAGCATCGAGAAAATCCTGCTTGTCAATTACGCTTTTGTTCTTTCTGGCCGCAGTCAAGGCTGCCTCGTTGCAGACATTGGCTATATCTGCGCCGGAGAAGCCCGGCGTATGTTTGGCCATGAATTCTACATCGAAATTCGGCTCCAGCTTGAGGCCCTTGATATGAACCTGGAAAATCTCGCATCTTTCCTTGAGCTCCGGGAGGTCAACGTGAATCTGCCTGTCGAACCTGCCTGCACGGAGGAGGGCCTTGTCAAGGATATCCGCACGGTTTGTGGCCGCAAGGATGATTACTCCGGAGTTGGTATCGAAGCCGTCCATCTCGGTAAGAAGCTGATTCAGAGTATTTTCCCTCTCGTCATTGGAAGAGAATCCCACATTCTTGCCCCTGGCTCTTCCGACTGCGTCAATCTCGTCGATGAATACGATGCACGGGGCTTTCTCCTTGGCCTGACGGAACAAGTCCCTGACCCTTGATGCACCTACACCTACGAACATCTCCACGAAATCAGATCCGGAAATGGAGAAGAACGGAACATTCGCCTCTCCAGCCACTGCCTTGGCCAGCAATGTCTTGCCCGTACCCGGAGGACCTACAAGAAGGGCTCCCTTCGGGATTTTGCCGCCAAGCGCGGTATATTTCTTAGGATTCTTGAGGAAATCCACGATTTCCATCACTTCTTCCTTTGCTCCATAGAGGCCTGCAACATCCTTGAATGTTACCTTGACCATATTCTTGTCAGCCAGTTTTCCAGTGGACTTGCCGACATTGAAAATGCCTCCCTGGTTGCCGGGGCCTCCGCCCATGTTCCGGTTGAAGCCCCTGAACATGAAGACCCACATAAGAATCAGGAGAACCGGGAAGAGGAACCAGTTGAGAATCTGGCCCCACATATTGTCATTGTTCTCAAGGATTACCTTGAAATGCGAACCATCAGGCAATTCAGCATTGAGCTGGCCGAATTCTTTCTCCGGATCAAACTTGGAGGAAACATAGAACCAGAAATGAGGCGAGGAATTCGGAACCTTTCCGTTGAACTTGTCTGCGTATTTCTCCAGCCTGTCTTGACGGACTGTGATGTCGCCCTTGAAATCATTGCGAACGAAGACAATGTCCTTGACATCTCCGGCCTTGATCATTGTCTCGACCTCAGCCCATTCTATCTTCTGCGGCTTCACGCTGGAATTGCTGAAAAGCAGCCAGACAATTCCTGCAACAATCAGAAGATAAAGCCATGATATACCGAGATTGACGGTAACAATCTTCGGCTTGTTTTCTTTCTTCTTAGCCATTTGCAAACTACTTTTCAGAAGCCTTTTCCGCAGCTCTTTCCTCACGCCTGCTGATTCTTCTGGCAGATGCCCTTACCTTTGAGGAAGCCTTTGTCTTGACCCTTGTGGTCTCCTCCACCGGTTTCGGCTCATCGGTGTACTCTGTGCGTGGAGAATCTGCCCAGAGGTCCTCAAGACGATAGAATTCCCTGTACTCAGTGAGAAATACGTGCACAACTACATCACCGTAGTCGAGAATAATCCAGAAATCGTTCTCAAGTCCCTGCATGCGGAGAACCTTCTTCCCGCATTTCTCCTGCATCCTCCCAAGAATGTTGTCGGCGATTGCGGCAACTGCAGTGGTGGAATCAGCATTGCAGACTACGAAATAATCCGAGATTGCTGTTCCAATCGGCCTGAGGTCAAGAGAAACAACGTTCTTTCCCTTCTTCTCCAGCATTGCGTCCGTTATGACTTCAAGTATTTTATTTTCCATTTCGATAAAATTTCAATAAATGATTTTAATTTTGCGTTCAAATATGCAAATATAACACAAAAATCAATCCAATGAAAGTGGAAATACCAATAAGGTGGGCAGAAGTGGTGGATTCTACCAATTCCTGGGCTCTGAGGGATATTGACAGCATTGACATTATGTCAGTCTATGCCGCAAGATTCCAGACAACTGGCAGAGGGCAGAGAGGAAACAAATGGCATAGCGCAATCGGCGAGAACCTGACATTCTCTATCGGGATCCGCTTTGGAAATGACGTCACAGGCAGTCTCAAGGCCATTGACCAATTTGTAATTACAGAAGTTGCAGCATTGTCCGTGGCGGATTTCCTGTCAGCCAAAGGTGCGGAGGCCAGAATCAAATGGCCGAATGACATATACGTCCGTGACAGGAAGATCTGCGGAATGCTGATAGAGAATTCTCTTCTCGGCGGGGATGTGGCCACTTCCATTGTAGGAATCGGTATCAATCTGAAACAGAAGGATTTCCCGCCTGAACTGATTAACCCGACATCATTGGTCCTGGCGACAGGAAAGGAGATTGGGCCGGAGGAAGCACTTGCTGAGTTCATTCCAGTTTTCCTCACCAGGATGGAGATGTCCCTGACTCCGGAAGGCCGGATGGGACTTCGCAGTGACTACCATGACATTCTATACCGCAAGGACAAGACATTCACCTACCGGGACAATGTCGCCGGCTTGGAGTTCGAAGGCATGATAAAAGGCATTTCCGACATAGGCGAGCTGCTTGTGGAAATGCCTGACAAATCATTTAAATCCTTCTCTTTCAAGGAGATAGGATATATTATCTAACCCCTCATAAGACGAATTGCCCCGGCCGGGTCAGCAGCCTTGAAAACGGAGCTGCCTGCAACAAGAATCTCCGCTCCGGCATCTGCGAGAGCGGCAGCATTGGAAGGTGACACTCCCCCGTCCACTTCGATTTCACAATCCAGTCCGCGGCGGATGATTTCAGTCTTCAGTGTCCTGACACGGTCATAAGTTGTCTCAATGAACTTTTGGCCGCCGAAGCCTGCGAAGACTGACATTACCAGGATGAAATCAGCTTTCTCAAGATAAGGGAAAACATCCTCCACGGCTATGTCCGGATTGATTGCAAGTCCTGACTTCACTCCAAGGGAACGGATCATGTCCAGTATCTCCCCTGCATCCCTGTCGGCTTTTCTCGCAGCCTCCAGGTGAAAACTGATCATTCCTGCTCCGACCTTGGCAAACCTTTCAATGTATTTGTAAGGCTCGACTATCATCAGATGCACGTCCAGCGGCTTTCTTGCAAGCCTGGCTATGGCCTCCACGACAGGAAAACCGTAGGAAAGATTCGGGACCAGGACACCGTCCATTATGTCGAGATGGAAGATGTCAGCATACTCGTCCACCATTTCCACATCCTTTGCAAGATGCAGGAAATCAGCGGAAAGCATTGATGGGGCTATCTTTGTCATTGGAAATTCGATACTACGTCCACGAGGAGTTTGACGAACTTTTCATTGGACTCCAGGTCGAGTTTCTCACCTGGAGCATGCACACCCCTGAGGGTTGGTCCGAATGAAATCATGTCCAGGTCAGGGAACTTGGTCAGGAAGAGACCGCACTCAAGACCTGCGTGAATGGCCTTCACCTCAGGCTCGACTCCGAACAGCTTTCTGTAAGATGCCACAGTCACATCGAGGATGTGCGAGTCCATATTCGGTTTCCATCCCGGATATGGGTCAGAATGTGAAATTTCCGCTCCGGCAAGGAGGAATGCCGCCTCTACCTTGTCAGCCATGAACTTCTTTGCGGAATCCACCGAACTTCTCTGGCTGGTGGTAACCTTGATTTCTCCAGGAACATCCATGAATACGGCAGCAAGGTTGGTCGATGTCTCCACCAGTCCCTGAATATCCTGGCTCATTGCGAGAACTCCGTGATTTACGGCGGTCAATGCGAATATGAAGCTTCTTGCAGTGTCCGAATCGACTCCAACTCCGGAATTGGCCACCTCGATGCATTCAAATGCTACATCAGGATCCGTTTTGTGGAATTCAGCCTTGACATCGGCAGCGAATTTCTCAAAACGTGATGCAAGAGCCTGTACCTCAGCTGCTTCAACAGCAATTACCGCCTCTGCCTCACGGGCTATGGCGTTGCGCTTGTTGCCGCCCTTGAACGAGACAAGTTTATATCCATTGGAATGTTCTCCGTAGAGGAAGCGGGCAAGAATCTGTACGGTATTCGCCCTCTCCTTGTTGATATCGTCACCGCTATGACCTCCGATGGCATTGAAAACCCTGAGTTTCAATGCGGTAAGTGAAGGATCAATGGTCTCATCAGTATATTTGAAAACTGCGGTTGTATCCACGCCACCTGCGCAGCCGACAAAAAGCTGGCCCTCGTCCTCGGAGTCAAGATTAATGAGTGTCTTCGCTGTGAAAAGTCCTGATTCAATGGCATTTGCTCCATCCATTCCGGTTTCCTCGGAAATGGTGAAAAGACATTCCAGCTTGCCCGTAGGTATGTCGCTCTCCAGAAGGGCGAGTGATGCCGCAATACCGATTCCGTCATCAGCACCAAGAGTAGTATCCTTGGCTATCATCCAGCCATCCTCAATCACATAATTGACAGGATCCTTGGCGAAATCGTGGTTGCAGCCTGAATTCTTCTCGCATACCATATCCTGATGGCTTTGGAGCACGATTGCAGGCACATTCTCCTTGCCAGGAGCAGCCTCGCGGGTAATTACAACATTGCCGGTGGCGTCTGTCTTGCAGCCCAGTCCGCGGTCTGCGGCAAACTTCTGCAAAAACGCTGTCATCTTTTCCTCGTGACCTGATTCACGGGGAATGCGGGTGATTTCCTTGAAAATCTCGAGTACTGATTGTGAATCCATAATTGAATGTGATTGTTTGTTTCTACAAACCTACGTTATTTTTTGAACATTCCCAAAAGAAAAACAGCCGGCTAGCGGCCGGCTGTTTGCAGTAGTGACTGGATATCAGTCACATATTGTTTGAATGACTTATCCGTTTCCATCAAGTCGGACACTGTCATGCAGGCGTGAAGAACAGTGGCGTGGTCCTTGCCACCCATTTCCGCCCCGATTGTGGACAACGAGCATCCCATAAGGTTTCTGCTCATGTACATGGCAATCTGGCGGGCCTGTACGATCTGGCGCTTTCTCGACTTGGAAATAAGGACCTCCTTCGTTATGTTGAAATAGTCGCAGACCGTCTTCTGAACCTTGTCGAGAGTCAAGTCGTTCTTCTCCTCTCCCACAATCTTTCCGGTAATCTTCTCTGCAAGTTCGACAGTAATTTCCTTGTGGATAAGCGTAGCATGCGCAATGAGTGATATCAATGCACCCTCAAGTTCCCTGAAGTTGGATTTGATACGGGATGCAAGGTATTCCAGAACGTCCTTCTTCACAGTGACACCTTCCCTGAAACTGCGTGCCTTGAGCATTTCCAGACGTGTGGAATATGAAGGCTTCTGCAACTCCACGGAAAGACCCCATTTGAGACGGGAAAGCAGCCTTTCCTCGAAGTTTCTCAAGTCGGCCGGCGAACGGTCGGAGGTGAATATCAACTGTTTGCCGTTTTCGTGGAGATGGTTGAAAATGTTGAAGAAAGCTCCCTGTGAACCCGGGCCGATCAAATCCTGGATATCATCCACAATGAGGACATCAATCTTCATATAGAATGCGAGGAAATCCGTCAGTTTGTTCCTGACATTTACAGCATCCATATACTGTGTCTTGAACTCGTTTCCGGTCACATACAGAACCACTAGGTCAGGATACTTTTCCTTTATGGAGATACCAATCGCCTGGGCCAGATGGGTCTTGCCGAGACCAGGGCCTCCGAAGAGGAACAAAGGGTTGAAAGGTGTGTCTCCTGGAGCTGATGAAATGCTTTCACCGGCCGTGATGCCCATTCTGTTGCACTCCCCCTTTACGAGATTGTTGAAACAATACACAGGGTTGAGTCTCGGGTTTACCTGAACTCTTCTCAACCCGGGAAAAACAAACGGACCCGGAGCTGCCCCTGCAGGATATGTATTGACAGAAATAGCCTTGTTTTCAGGAACTGTGCTATACTGTGCCGGAAATGTCATCGGAGGCTGCATCTTCACCGGACTTGTCCTGTAAATCAGCCTGGCTTCCTGGCCGATAACCCTCTGCAAGGATTTCTTGAGCACATTGAGATAGACTTCCTCAATGTATTTCCTGTAAAAATCTGACGGGACCTCAAGGGTCAATGTCGAATCCTTGAGTGAAAGCGGCTTCAACGGCTTGAACCAGCGCTCAAACATCTGGGCGCCGATAATGTTCTCTATTATCCTGCTGCATTCATTCCAAACCTCTATGTGACTTCCCTTCTGCATATTGTCTGACTCAAGCCTTATATAGGGGACCGCTGTCCCGAATCTGAATAATATTATTGTAAAGTGAAAAAAAGCACCGGAATGTCAGGCGAACCTTTTCTTCCGACGCTTTGCAAATATGGAGGAAAAATATTTTATAAAAAAATGTAATTGGTATTGTATTTATAAAATATTTTTACGTTATAGCGTTTTGATTTTTGGGAAACGGATAATGTTTAATTCATTTATACTCAATGGGTTACAAATGCAAATCCGCATTTCAGCATAGTCAGTGACGATTTTTAATTTTTAATTATTCAAAATAACTATAACTATATTACTCATTGAAATTCAGGCATTGTTCGCTTAAAAACAAGGGTTTTCAACAATTTTTAAACTAAAACAAAGAAACCTTGAATTTCAAATATTTTTTCGGATCTGCTTCAATTCGTTTCACAAGACTGTCCACATCCGAGAGAAGGCTGTTGAGAGAATCATAGGCTTCACCGTCATTTATCAGCTTGCCGATTGTGCCGTCAGTATCATTGAGGCGGATGGAAAGTGATTTCAAAGATTCAACAAGACCCTTGAGATCGGCTTCTGTGAGATTGTCCGTGATTGTCCCGACATTGGCGACTGCCTTGTCCGCCCCATCGCAAATAGAAACGAGACGTGCAGATACATCCTTGAGGTTCGCCACAAGACTGTCAATGTCCGCAGTGTTGTCCGCAAGCATTCCGGAGAACTTGTCGACATTGGCCATTGTTCCCTCCAGGTGGTTGATGGAAGACTTGACCTGTTTCTCGTCCACGGCGGAAAGTATGCGGTTCAGTCCTTCTGCAGTGGTGCTCAGGCTGTCAAGCATGCCTGAGACCTTTACGATGAGCGGACCAATAAGATTGGTGAGTGAACTTACAAGGTCCGGAGCATAGTCAGCCTGCAGTTCAGCTTTGTTCTTCACCATTACAGGTGATGTTCCCAGGTCGATCCGGATGCCTTTTCCGCCCATCAGGTCAACGCTGTGAATCGTCATCTTGGAGTCTTCCGGGATACGGATTTTCTTAAGGACAGAGCAGGTCACATCGAACATGTCAGTCTCGGGATTGTAGGCCACCTTGCTTACGGAACCGGCCTTGTAGCCCTTGACAATTACCGGGTTGGAAGGCTCGAGCCCCTCAATGGTAGGATAATGGGAAATGATGGTGATTTCCTTGTCAAACACATCCGCACCTCTCAAATAATTGATAATGAGAAATGTGGACAATAATACCAATGCGGCGAAAACGCCGATTTTAGTTTCTCTTTTCATAATTCTTCATTTTCAATCCAGGACAATGCTGTCTTACTTTACCGGTCCGGCATCATCATCTTTAATCTCAACGACAAAAGAACCCGCAAATTTGCTCCTGGCATCACGGAGATTCTTTTTCACTTCGTCAAGACTGTCCGATACACATATTATATATTTATATATACGCCCGTTCCATATTATCGTCGGCTTGTAGCCGCGGAAAACAGGGTCATTTTCCTTCAAACGCTTTCCTCCTGCCAGAATCTGGATGCCATATTTCTTTCCTGATACAGCTGGTTTGCTTGCCGGGGCGGCATCCCTGGATTCGGCCACAACAATATCGTTGTCAGGAGCGGAGCCGGAATGCAATGAGGTCTGGTCATAAGCCCGTATATATTCCTGCAATGCCTTCAGGACGCCCTTGGCAATCTTTTCACAGCCTTCAGCCGACTTCAACGTGGCAAGGTCTGTCGCGTTGGACATGAATCCTGCCTCCAGGAGAGCAGCCGGCATTGAGGTTTTCCAGAGCAGGTAGAATGCACCCTGACGGATGCCCTTGCTCGCCCTCATCGGTCCTTTGCGCAGGTTCGCCTCCACCTTCTCGGCAAACCTGAAACTCTGTTCGAAATGAACATTCTGCATCAGCTTGAAGAAAATGAAGGATTCAGGGTCGGAAGGATTGAAATTCTGGTAAGTGGTAGTATAGTCATCCTCAAGCATAATCACCGAGTTCTCCCTCTTGCATACTTCCATATTGTACGCGTAGAGATCCCTGTTCTTGTTGGATGATTCCCCGAGCACGAACACGGCAAATCCATTTGTGGCTTTTGACGCATTGGAATCCGCATGGATTGAGAAGAACAGGTCAGCATTGTTCCTGTTGGCAATCTCCGCCCTTTTCTCAAGAGTGACGAATACGTCCGTTGTCCTGGTCATGACCACTTTGATTCCCGGGCAGTTCTCCTTTATCAACCTCTGGAGCCGAAGGGCTATGTCAAGGTTGACCTTGCTCTCGTATGTCTTGCCGTCAGGACTCAGGCATCCTGGATCCTTTCCACCGTGTCCCGGGTCAATGCAAATTGTCCGGAACCGCATTCCATCATTGTCACACAACGCATTATGCTGCGAAAATGCAAAAAATGCGAAAATAAGAATGACGACAGATGCAATATGTTTTTGCGTATTTTTCAAAATGGCCTTATATTTGTGTTTTGCAAATTTATAAAAAAATGCGATTAATCGCATACATTGATTGAATTGAGTCGCTATATACACATAAGAAAGCATAACGCAGGCAGGTTTCTGCTCGCAGCTTTGGTGTTTTTCATTGCCATAACAGTTTCTCTTCCTGTCATTTCGCAGGACAAGAACCGGCAGAGAAGGCCTCCGAAGACCTCTTTCAGCCAGGCTGTTGCCTTCAACAAGGACAGCGTCCCGCCCCTTACCGATTCGATGAAGGCGGTCCTGGACTCAATTCATATTGCCGATTCCCTTTTCAAGATTGACTCGGCGGCTCTCCAGCAGAAGAGTTCCCTGGACAGGCCGGCATTCTCGACCGGAAAAGATTCGACCATCGAGGTGTTCAGCAACGGGCAGAAGAAGGTTTACCTCTATGGTGACGTGACTGTGAAGTACCGCGACATGGAGTTGACCGCAGATTATATGGAGTATGACATGAATACCGGTACAGTGTACGCCAGGGGTACTCTGGACACTCTTACTGGTGAGGTGAAGGGCCAGCCGGTGATGAAACAGGGAGGCTCCACCTATTCCATGGAGGAACTGAGGTACAATTTCAACTCCAACAAGGCCCGAATCACCAATATGCTCACCCAGCAGGAGGAGGGACTCCTCCACGGAAAGAACATCAAGATGATGCCGGACAAGTCCATAAACATAACCAAGGGCCAGTACACGGTCTGCGACCTTGAGCACCCTCATTACTACCTGCATCTGACGGCGGCAAAAGTCATCACCAAGCCATCCCAGAAGACAGTCTTCGGTCCGGCCTATCCTGTCATTGAGGATGTCCCGATGCCGTTGGCCCTGCCGTTCGGTTTCGTGCCGAAAAGACCTAACAGGGCGACAGGACTGCTTATGCCGACATTCGGCGAGGAAAACTCCAGAGGTTTCTATCTCAGGGACTTGGGAATGTATTTCGTATTCGGGAACTATCTGGATCTTTCCGTGACAGGAGACATTTACACCCTCGGTTCCTGGGCCATCAACGTGAACTCAAGATATAAGGTGAACTACAAGGCCAACGGAAATTTCTCGTTCAATATGTCAAATGACCAGACTGGAGAACGGGGCAGCACGGACTTCTTCCAGACCAGGAACTTCGGTCTCAGATGGTCCCATACCCAGGATTCAAAGGCTCATCCGGGGACCACGTTCAGTGCATCCGTGAGCTTCTCCAGCCCATCCAACAGCAAATACAACTCCACGTCCATCAGCGACGCCCTCCAGAACCAGACATCATCTTCTATTTCATACAGCAAGAACTGGAACGGAAAGTTCAATCTTTCCATCAATGCCCTTCACAACCA
The DNA here is from genome assembly GCA_051870135.1 of Candidatus Cryptobacteroides sp. Taxonomy (GTDB): domain Bacteria; phylum Bacteroidota; class Bacteroidia; order Bacteroidales; family UBA932; genus Cryptobacteroides. Next base: position 16,225 of record JBJEBP010000268.1, read on the forward strand.
GAACTCCAGGGACAGCTCTTATTCATTTACATTGCCTAACCTGACATTCTCAGTAACAAGGTTTTATCCGTTCAAGCGCAAGAACAGGGTGGGCAAGGAGAAATTCTACGAAAAATTCTCGCTCGGATACAGTACGACTCTGCAGAACAAGGTTGCGTTCAAAACCTCCGACCTTAAGAAGCCGGGATTTCTGGACAAATTCCAGAATGGCATGACGCACAATTTCCAGATTGGCCTGCCGAATTTCACTCTTGCCAAGTATCTGAATTTCACCCCTAGCGTCAGCTATGGCCAGAACTGGTATTTCCGTAAGACGGAGTACGAGTTCAATCCTGAGACCAACAATGTCCAGGCGGTTACAGGAGGACAGTTCAGCCACTTCGGCATTTCGCAGACATATTCCGGAAGCCTCTCGATGAGTACCAGGCTCTATGGTATGTTCAATTTCGGCAAAGCGCATAAGATCCAGGCTATCAGGCACGTAGTCTCCCCTTCCCTGTCATTCTCATTCAGCCCGGAGAAGGGTACTCACATGAACGGTTGGAGGACATTGAACTACACCGATACTCTCGGGGTCGCCAAGACATACGACTATAACATTTATACCGGCCAGCTTTATTCTCCTCCTGGCAAAGGCAAGTCCGCGACTATGAGCATTTCCATCGGAAACAATTTCGAGGCGAAGGTACGTGACCTCAGGGATACGACAGGCAAAGGTGTAAAGAAGGTAAAGCTCATTGACCAGCTCAATCTCAGCACCGGCTATAATTTCCTTGCTGACTCAATGAGAATGAACAACATAGGCATCACCTTGTCCACTTCCGTATTCGGTAAGCTCGGTATCAGCGCCAATGCCAATTTCGACCCTTATGCAATTGACGAGAAGGGCCGGAGATACAACAAGTTCAATGTCCAGGCTGTCGGCTGGAACAAGCCTCTCAGGCTGACTGCTGCCAGCGCTTCCCTTTCCTACTCGATTTCCGGCAAAGGTGCAGTCAACGGAAATGACGGCTCCAAGACCCAGGGCGGCGGAGGTGGCGGGGGCAGCCAGAACTCTGCTGACTATTACAGGCGAATATACTATCATCCCCTGACCGGCGAATATATACCGGGCGGCTGGCTGTACTATACCAATCCTAATGTGCCTTGGTCATTGAATATCAATTATTCATTCTCGTACAACAGGTCATACCAGTATACCAACAACCAGCTGATCAAGAACAACAGGTACACCCAGACCCTCGGATTGAGCGGAAACATAAAGCTTACTCCGAAAATGAGCATCAATATGACCACGGGCTTCGACCTTATGGCAATGAAGCTGACCACTACGCAGCTCAGTGCAACGTACGACCTGCACTGTTTCAACATTGCTGTTTCCTGGGTGCCTACCGGTACCTGGCAGTCCTGGAGTTTCAGGATTGCTGCCAATGCCGCTGCTCTCGCAGACCTGCTCAAGTTCAAGAAGAGTACAAGTTACTGGGACAGGTAAAGGAAAATTTTGCATTATTGAAATTATTTTTCTACTTTTGCAAATCAACCGGAATTTCTGTTCCCGGTTCATACTTTCGGTATTACATCGCGGTTTTTCCCCGCACTTAATAAAAATCTTTTATGCCACATACTCTTGTAGAGTTGAACCAGATGAATGAGGAGCAGTTGCGCTCTCTCGGTAACGAATTGAAAATCAAAAAGTACAAGGATCTAAGCTTGATGGATCTTGCTTTTGCCATATTGGATGAGGAGGCAAAAATCGCCTCAAAGCAGCCTGATCCGGAGCCTCAGAAAAAGAGGCGGGGCAGACCTCGCAAAGAGGATTCAGCCAAGACGGAAACGTCACCGGACAATACTGCTGCCGTTGCAGAGAAGCCTGCCAAGAGGACAAGGAAGACAAAGGACGAGACTAAATCCGAGCCGAAGCCTGATACCAAACCTGCAGATGATTTGAAGAAAGAACAGCCTGCCGGGACAGCTGAAACTGCAGTGAAGGATGCAGTTCAGCCCAAGACCAGAAGAGGACGCAAGCCGAAAACTGAAGCAGCTGTAGCTGAGCCTGTTGCAAAGCCTGCTGAAGAAAAGGTCGATGTAGTTGTTCCTGAGAAGAAACAGGACAACAAGCCTGAAGGCGGTGCACAGCCACAGAAAATGGAGGAGCGCGTTTACACTGACAGGCACAAGATTGTTCTACCGCCACTCCCTCCAAGGGTAAAGAAACAGAAAGGCCAGCAGAACAACCAGCAGAATGGCCCTCAAAATGCAGGTGTCCAGGACCAGAACAGCCAGAATGCACAAAATGGACAGAACAGCCAGAATATTCAGAATGTACAGAACGGAAGGCCGAACAACGGTCAGCAGAACCGTCCCCAGCCTAAGCCGAAAATCGAATTTGAAGGTACTGTAGAGGCTACGGGCGTCCTTGAAATAATGCCGGACGGCTATGGTTTCCTCCGCTCATCTGATTACAATTACCTGAACTCCCCTGACGATATCTATGTTTCCCAGGGCCAGATCAAGAATAACGCCCTCAAGAATGGCGATACGGTTACTGGTGAAATCAGGCCTCCGAAAGAAGGAGACAAGTACTTCCCTCTCGTCAAGATTACCTACATCAACGGCCGTTCTCCTGAGTTCATCAGGGACAGGGTTCCGTTCGATTTCCTGACCCCGCTTTTCCCGGACGAGAAGTTCGACCTCCTTGGACACGGACACGAGCGCGATTTGTCTTGCCGTATCGTGGATATGTTCACCCCTATCGGAAAGGGTCAGAGAGGTCTTATCGTAGCCCAGCCTAAGACCGGTAAGACAATGTTGCTCAAGTCGATAGCCAATGCCATTGCGGACAATCACCCTGAGGTTTACGAGATTGTACTCCTCATTGACGAGCGTCCGGAGGAGGTTACGGACATGAGCCGCAGTGTAAAGGCCGAAGTGGTTGCTTCGACATTCGACGAGCCCGCCGAGAGGCACGTGAAAGTGGCCAATATGGTTCTCGAGAAGGCCAGGAGGCTGGTTGAGTGCGGCCACGACGTGGTCATTCTCCTGGACTCAATCACAAGGCTTGCGAGGGCTTACAATACTGTCCAGCCGGCATCCGGAAAGGTTCTCACCGGCGGTGTGGATGCCAATGCCCTCCAGAAGCCGAAGAGGTTCTTCGGAGCTGCCAGGAACATTGAGGGTGGCGGTTCCCTGACAATTCTTGCGACGGCATTGACCGAGACCGGCTCCAAGATGGATGATGTCATCTTCGAGGAGTTCAAGGGTACCGGCAATATGGAACTCCAGCTTGACAGGACATTGTCCAACAGGCGAATCTTCCCTGCGGTGAATGTAATCCTTTCCAGCACGAGGCGTGATGACCTTCTCTATACACCTGAGCAGGCACAGCGTATCTGGATTCTCAGGAAGCTGCTGGCGGAGATGAACCCTACCGAGGCCATGAACTTCATGATTCAGCTCATGGATCAGTACAAGACCAATGCTGACCTGCTTGACAATATGAACAAGGTTTCCCCTAAAGATGCCAAAAACTACGATTACTAATATTCTGCGGGGCTTTCTGGCGGCATTGACCGTCACCACAATGATATCCTGCAATGTCAATAATCTGCCTCACCGTCTGGATGAGGCAGAATCCGTTATGAGGCATTCTCCCCTGCAGGCGAAGACTATTCTGGAAGAGGCTGCGGAGTACCGCAACGGAAACAGGCGCGAGAGGGCCTCTTGGTGCCTCCTGAATGTCTGGGCAAAGTACAACTGCTACGACAAGGATATTTCTCCGGAGCAGCTTGACACTGCCTGTACATTCTTCCTCAGGCGTGGCTCCCATCTCAGGAAGGCGCAGGCATACTATCTTCGTGGTGCCGTCCGTCAGGAACTGGGAATCGGACTTGAGCCGGAGTGGCTGGACGATTTTGACAGGGGCTGCCACGAGGTAGAGAAAACTGAGGACTGGTATCTGGCCACGATGCTTTTCAACCGTTACGGTTCGGAAATGAACCGGAGACGCTGGTATGATGAGGCTGTCCCGGCATTGGAAAAATCAATATACTATGCGGAAAAGGGCAATCTCAGCTCATTCCGGATTACGTCAATGATCAATCTTTCGCATTCATATCTGTTCAAGGGTGATGCCGACAGGAACTGGGACAAGGCTATTGAGGTGGCACAGGAGGCTTTGGAAGTAGCTGAAGGCTGCGGCTCGAACGATGGCATTTCGAGGGTTCTGTCCTGTCTTGCAGCCTGTTACAGCAGGTCGGGAGACTTCGATATGGCATTGGAATATTCAAGCCGTGCCGTCAGGATGCAGGAGAAATTGATTGCCGAGGGCGTTCGCAAGGACAGGCCTCGCTACAATACTCTGGCAGACTCTTTCAGGAAGGCCGGGCAGGCGGATTCAGCATTGTTCTATGCTTCGAAGAGTTATGATTCGCCTGACATTATCGCCAGGCAGACGGCCTACCAAATCAGCTACATTGTATATCGGGACCTTCTTGGGGACAATGAGAATACTGTAAAGTATATGTCTATGTACCAGGAACTTCGCAACGACCAGATAGTGTCTCAGAACAATGGCCAGGTGGTCGGGAACGCATTGAAACTGGAGCAGGAGGAGAGCCGTGTGAAGGTAAGCAGGCTCGCATTTGCCATTGCCGGCATTTTGCTCCTTTGCATCGGGCTGGTCTTTGTCATCAGGCATTATTTCAATTTGTCCACACACAAGACCGTTGAGTTGGCAGAGGCTGAGAAAAAGGTCGAAAAAGTAAGTACGGAGCTCATCGACACGGACAGTCTGGTGGCGTCCTTGAGGAAGGCTCCGCACTATCTGAACGATAATGATTGGAATAGGGTCATTTCATTGGTTGACAAGGCTTTCGACGGATGGTGCACTTCCCTTTCCGCTTCCGGCCTGACCCAGGGCAATATCAGGATAGCCTGTCTTGTGCGTCTCGGTTTTACCACTTCCGAATCTGCTGTCATTCTGGGAATCTCCCCTGCCTCGGTGACCAAGGCCAAGCAGCGCCTCAAGAACAGGCTATCTTAAACAGTTGTTTACCAGACTTTTACTCTATCTTCAGGGGCAACGTAGAGGGCATCGCCCGGCTTGATGTCGAAGGCCTCATACCAGTAGTCGCACTGTGCGAGGGCGCCATTGATACGGAGTCTGTCGATTGAGTGGACGTCCATCATTGTCAGATATCTGAGTATCTCGTCGCTAGCGCTTCCTGCCCAGACATTGGCGTAGGAGAGGAAGAATCTCTGCTCCGGTGTGAATCCGTTGTCGGAGCCGAGCCGTCTGTGCTTGTCCTGCCACATCTGGAAGGCCTTGAAGGCTATGTTGAGTCCGCCGTGGTCAGCGAGGTTCTCTCCGAGGCAGAGGGCTCCGTTAGCCTTGAGCTGGTCAGGAATCACCCACAATGTATTGAAATAGTCTATCATCTGCTGGCAAGGTTTGTTGAAGCCTTCCACATCGGCTTCTGTCCACCAGTCGGAGAGGTTGCCGTCCTTGTTGTATTTGCGGCCCTGGTCATCGAATCCGTGGGTCATCTCGTGTCCGATTACTACTCCGATTGCACCGTAGTTTGCTGCTGCGTCGGCAGTGAGGCTGTAGAGAGGTGGCTGGAGGAAGCCGGCCGGGAAGCAGATTTCGTTGGTGGTCGGATTGTAGTAGGCATTGACCATCTGCGCAGGCATCTGCCATTCGTCGCTGTCAACAGGCTTGTTGTATTTCTTGTTGTAGTTCAGTTCCCAGTAGAATTTGCGGGCGGCCCTGAGGTTGTCGTAGAGGGTGATATCAGGGTTTACTTCAAGTCCGCTGATGTCGTCCCATTTGTCCGGATATCCGACTTTGACTTTGTATGCGGCGAGTTTGTCCAGGGCGATTGCCTTGGTGGAGTCGCACATCCAGTCCTGGGCCTTGATAATCTCGGCAAGTGAGGCCTGGAGGTTGGAGATAAGCTCGAGCATTTCGGCCTTGGCTTCCTTGGAGAAGTATCTCTGGACGTACATCTGGCCAACGGCGTCGCTCATGAAGTTGTCAACGAGTGACTCTGCCATCTTCCATCTCGGAGTTTTCTGCTGTACGCCGTAGAGTTTCTTGTTGAAGTCGAAGTTCTCGTCAGTGAAGTCGTCTGACAATACGGATGCGGCTCCGCTTATGAGCTGCCAGCGGTAGATGTCTTTCAAATCTTCGAGTTCTGCGGTCATAAGTATTTCGCAGGCTTTTGCAACAGGCTCAGGCTGACCGAGATCCACCTCATTGGTACGGTCGTAGCGGTAGTTGTTGAGATATGATTTCCAGTCGAATCCTCCGCAAATCGCAATGAGGGAGTCCACTGAAACCTTGTGGTAGTTGGCATCGGAATCACGCTGCTTCTCCATTGAGTAATATGGCTCGGCAATGGCTGTCTCGATGGCCCAGATTCTCTCCATCTTGTCCCTTGACTCCTCCGGGCTGTATCCGGTGAGGACGAAGAGGCGGACCAAGTGCTCTTTCATTGCTTCACGAATCATTGCGTTCTGTGGCTCTTCGCTGAGATAATAATCCCTGTTTCCGAGGGAGAGGCCGCTCTGGCTCACGCATACGATATTGTTCTTGGAATCTTTCTCATCCGCTGATACGAAGAGGGAGAAAAGCAGGTTGTCGTGCTCGCGTGCGCAATGCCGGAGGAGTTCCTCACGTGTACCAATGGCATCGATTTCGGCAATGTGGGCACGGAGAGGGGCTGCGCCTTCATTGTTGAGACGGACGGAGTCCATCATCATATTGTAGAGGTCGCCGATTTTCTGCTCAATGCTGCCTTTCTTGTTTTCGGAGGCGGCAATGTCCTGGATGAGAGCTGCGAGGGCCTTGACATTGTCATCGCTGACTTTTCCGACTGTTCCCCACATAGGATATTCCTTCGGCTGTGGATTGTAGTCTGCCCAATGCCCTGTGGCATACCTGGCGAAGTCATCGCCGGCACGGACGGTAGTGTCCATGTAGGCGAAGTTGATTCCGGCGTTCTTGACCGGAGTCCTGGCGCACCCTGCGGCAATCAGCGTCAGGGCACAGATTTTCAGAATTCTTGTTTTCATCATATTATAATGTCTGATTTGTTTTCTGCATTGTACTTTCATTTTTCCGCTGCAAAGTTACAACAATATTAAATATGTTGTGCTTTTTCAATGTGGACATTAGATTTGCTCAATTCATTGGAACACAATGATTTAGTTACGGACATTGTGGACATTTCCCGCCTTCGAGTACTGAGAGGGCGGAGGCGGCGTAGGTTTTTCCGATGGGCAATGTCCTCGAGATGGGCGCCAAGGTCACGTCGCTGCGGGTAAAGTCAGACACGCAGTCTTTCCTGACAATGAAGGAGCGGTGTATCCGCAGGAAGTCGCCCGGCGGCAGCATTTTCCACACGGAGGTCAATGTAATCCTGGACTGGACCGAGCCTCCGTCCCGGAGATGCAACTTTACGTAATTGTCTATTGATTCGATATATACGATATTTTCGAAAGGCACCGCTACTGTCCTGTAATCTGACTTCAGGAGCATTTGTGTGGATTGCCGGCCATTGTTTCCCGCAGGGCTCCGGTCATTGTCCCGATTGTGCTCCAATTCTTTCAGGGCGATTTTCTGCCTGAATGCCACCTTGAGGATTCCGACTGCGAAACTGAAGGTGACGACAATTATGAAATGAATCCAAACGGCCTGCCGGTTCAGCCTGATTCCCCAGGACGCTGCTGTTTCCGGAAACTGTTTCCTTATAGCGTACAATGGAGACCTTATATCGTATGCGGAGAAGAGCAATGTTATCAGAATCGTCACCGCAAGCACAATTATGGCTTTCAGCCTCCCGCTTTTTTCGAAGAGCCCCGGTACTATGAAATGTCCGTAAATAAAATACGCCGCATACAGCCATGTCACAAATGAACAGAAGAATACAGGGTGGCCCGCCCACATTCTTTCAACCGGAAAGGCCAGAAGCATCAATGGCAGAAAGGCAAGGCAGAATGCCAGATCTATATATAGCGAGACTCTTTTCATATTGTGCTGCAAATATACTTCTTTTCAGGTTTCAATGTAACCTGGCACTTGTCATTTACCCTCGAAAATCAGCATTCTGCCCCGGAATGGCCGAGGCACAGGCCGGGATGAAGATTTGCGAACTATTTTTGCATCCTGAGCGGTGCCTGGCGTTGCACATCATTGCCTCGCTATTTCCATCAACGGCGGATAATGTACATGAATTATGAACGTAAAGACCTTCATTGACAGACCGGTTCTGTCGGGAGTAATCTCCACTATAATTGTAATCGTGGGGCTGATTGGATTGTCCCAACTTCCTGTAGAGCAGTTCCCCGACATTGCTCCGCCTACGGTCAGGGTCACGGCTTCTTATACGGGCGCAAATGCGGAAACGGTGATGAAAAGTGTCATCACGCCGCTTGAGGAGCAGCTCAATGGTGTGGAGAATATGATGTATATGACTTCGACGGCCACCAATACCGGGTCGGCCTCCATCAGCATTTATTTCCGCCAGGGAACTGATCCTGATATGTCAGTGGTCAATGTCCAGAACAGGGTTGCATCGGCGCAGGGTCTTCTTCCGGCAGAGGTGACGAAATCCGGAGTTACTGTAAGGAAGCGTCAGAACAGCACGCTCAAGTCAATGTCGCTCTACTCTCCTGATGACAGGTTCAGTTCCAATTTTCTCAATAATTATATGAAAATCAACATTGAACCGAGAATGTCCAGAATCGCCGGAGTTGGAGAAGTGAATATATGGGGAGCCAGTTATTCAATGAGGATATGGCTGGATCCGTTCAGGATGGCGAGCTACGGACTGGTTCCTTCGGATATTGAGGCGGTGCTGGATGAGCAGAATGTGGAATCCCCTACAGGTACACTGGGAGCGGAGATGGAGAATACATTCCAATATGTCCTGAAATACAGAGGACGTTACGAGGAGGAACAGGACTTCGGAAATCTGGTCGTGAAATCATTGCAGAACGGTGAGGCCCTGAGGCTCAAGGATGTTGCACGAATTGAACTCGGAGCGGAGAATTATTCGCTTTTAAGCCAGACTTCCGGACATCCGGGAGCTAACTGCATGATTGCCCAGACTTCCGGCTCGAATGCCAGCGAGATTATCAATGAAATAGACAAGGTGGCCGGGGAGATTAGGCAAGAGCTTCCGGAAGGCATTGTTTTCGAGGATATTATGAGCACCAAGGACTTTCTGGATGCGTCAATGTCCAATGTAGTCCAGACATTGATTCTGGCGATTCTGCTTGTGATTCTGGTGGTGTATCTTTTCTTGCACGATATCAGGGCTACCCTGATTCCATCCATTGCGATTGTGGTTTCGGTAATCGGCACGTTCGCATTCATCAAAATCGCAGGTTTCAGCCTCAATCTTCTCACTTTGTTTGCAATCGTGCTGGTAATCGGAACTGTCGTGGACAATGCGATTGTGGTCGTGGAGGCTGTCCAGGCCAAGTTCGATGAGGGATACAACAATTCTTACAAGGCCGCGGTGGATGCGATGGCAGGCCTTACTTCCGCGTTGCTGACAACAACATTGGTGTTTATGGCGGTGTTCATTCCGGTTTGTTTCATCGGAGGCACTACGGGTACTTTCTACACGCAGTTCGGGCTTACAATGGCAGTGGCGGTGGCCATATCGCTTGTCAATGCACTTACTCTCAGTCCTGCTCTCTGTGCACTGATTATGAGGCCTCGTGGAGGAGACGGCGAATTAGGATTCTCGGATAGGTTCCACTATGCTTTCGACAAATCATTCCGGCATCTTACCAGGAAATACCAAGGCGGAGTGGCGTTCCTGTTCAGGCACAAGGGAATCGCCGCAGTTTCGGTCCTGTTGGCAGTTGTGCTTCTTGTATGGCTGCTCGGCATTACGAAGACCGGGCTGGTGCCGCAGGAGGATATGGGAACTATCAATATCAATGTAATGACGGCTCCTGGAAGCAGTCTTTCAGAAACTGAAAGGGTGATGGACGAGATTGAGGAGGCTATCCGGGACATTCCACAGATAAAGATTTATTCGAGGGTGACCGGCAAGGATGCAAGGCATAACCAGTCAGCCTCGGCAGGCTCCTACACCATCAGGCTCAAGCCTTGGGCGGAGAGAAAAGGACGAGGTGATGATATTGATTCCGTTATCAGGGAAATTTACCGGAGGACAGACAATATCAGGACAGCGCAGATAAGGATTTCCACCCAGCCGATGATTTCCGGCTATGGTACGGGCAGCGGGTTCGAGATTTATGTCCAGGACAAGAAGGGTGGAAGTGTCGAGGAGTTGCTTGGACACACAGGGAGGTTCATTGAGGAGATGAACAAGAGGCCTGAGATATCCAGGGCTTATACGACATTTGACACGAAGTATCCTCAATACCTCGTAGAGGTGGATGCTGCGAAATGCAAGAGAAACGGGGTCTCCCCTTCCGATGTTCTAGGAACGCTCTCGGGCTTCGTGGGAGGCAGCTATTCTTCGAATTTGAACAGGTTTACCAAACTTTATCGTGTGATGGTCCAGGCTTCACCCGAGTTCCGTCGCGACACTGAAGCGCTGGACAATATTTTCGTCAGGAACAATGACGGAGAGATGTCCCCTGTGTCGCAATATGTGAGGCTTACCAAGGTTTACGGAAGCGAGAGCCTGTCGAGGTTCAATCTGTTTTCGTCAATCGCTGTCTATGGCACTCCTGCTGAAGGATATAGTTCAGGCCAGGCTATCAAGGCTATCCAGGAGGCAGCGGAAGTGGCTTTGCCGTCGGGATACGGTTTCGAGTTCGGTGGAATGTCAAGGGAAGAGGCTGCGAACGACGGGACGACGGCTGTTGTCTTCATTGTCTGCATCCTGTTTATCTACCTGATTCTCTGCGCGTTGTACGAGAGTCTGATGATTCCGCTTGCCATAATCCTTTCCATCCCTTTCGGTCTGGCCGGAAGTTTCACTTTCGCCCAGCTATGGGGCCTTGAGAACAATATTTATATGCAGACGGGCTTGATCATGCTTATCGGCCTTTTGGCAAAGACTGCGATTCTGCTTACGGAGTATGCGTCAAGAAAGCGCAGCGAGGGCATGAGCATAACCGCAGCTGCGATGTCGGCCGCGAAAGCTCGTCTCCGTCCAATTCTGATGACCTCGCTGACAATGATTTTCGGTATGCTTCCGCTGGTTTTCTCAAGCGGGGTGGGTGCGAATGGCAATGTTTCAGTAGGTGTAGGTACTGTGGGAGGTATGCTTCTTGGTACCGCTGCCCTGCTGTTCGTAGCCCCGTCGCTGTTCATTGTCTTTGAATATCTTCAGGAGCGTTTCTTCAGCATTCACCGCTAAGATTTGAACCTTTCATTATTTGGGCCTTTTGCATGGGAATTGCCTCTTTGAGATTGCACCTTCCACGATAATGGCCTTATGCGTGGATGGTGCATACCTGGATACCGCACCATCCACGATTCCGGGATTCAGCGTGGAGGGTGCGACCCATGTGACATTCTACACTCCACAATAATGGCTTTCAGCGTGGATGGTGCATACTTTGATACCGCACCATCGATGATTCCGGGCTTCAGCGTGGAAGGTGCGACCTTTGACATTGAACCCTCCACGATAAGATCTTTCAGCGTGGAAGGTCGGAGATTAAGATTAAACATATCCCACCTACGAAG
>JBJEBP010000269.1:0-1813 GCA_051870135.1 Candidatus Cryptobacteroides sp.
TGTTCCATTGCCGCAGGGGGCCGGTGCACCAGTTCGGAATAGGAGGGCGTCTGGGTTCCGAGGAGGTTGCTTCCCTCCTTGTCAATATTGGTCTCAATGCCCACAAACTTCAGGGATCGGCTCTCAATTTCTATGCGAAAATTGGCATAAATCCTTATGCGTCATTGACTTACTATGTCAGTTCCCCATCCGGGCCTACATTCAATGTGGGTGCGTCCGTAAAGTGGCTTGACCGCAATCGCTTCACTCTTGGGGAGAGCGACTACAATGTAGCCTATCTCAATGTCAGGGAGGAGATTTATCTGTCGAATATACGTCTCAGGAAATTCGATTTAAAGATGGGACTGAGGAGCGATTTCTACAAGATGAACAAGGTGATGGCCACGAGCGTCACCGGAAATTATGACCTTGACGTACTTACCAACAATTATGTATCCACATTCATCGACCTCAAGGCGGATACCTTTGACAACGGTTATTTCCCGACCAGGGGCATTTCCTGGAGGATGGGACACGAATGGGTGTTTACGGGCCTGAGAAAGAACATTGAGAAGTTCCACATCGCCAACCTGGAATTCAAGGGAGCTGTGACGGCAGGCTGCTTCACCTTCCTGCCTTCGGTCAATGCCCGCTTCGTTTTCGGAGGCGAGCCTTCCCTCCCTTATCTCAATCTCATTGGCGGATATATGCCAGGGAGATATCTGGACCAGCAGATTCCGTTCACGGGAATCAACTACGCCATGGCAATGCATAATTACATGGCCATAGTAAGGGCGGATTTCAGGTTCCGCCTGTTCAAGAACAATTATCTCACCCTCTGTTCCAATTATGCCTATTCCGTCAGGGAACTCAAAGACGTAACGGATACATCGTTGGCCTTGGGGGTATTCGGGGCGGGCCTGAAGTATTCCTACAACTCCATTATCGGTCCGGTCGATGTCGGATTCCAGTGGCGTTCAAGGAACAGCAAGGTCGGTGCCTTCCTCAATGTCGGACTGTATTTCTGATAAATGCGGCAATCCTATGGAAAACGAAGTTTTCAAGAAAGTTCTGTCTTCACTCCAGAGGCAATGCTCCCGCAGGGAGTGTTGCTCCACAGATATATACAAGAAGGCCTTGAAGGCCCTGGACGGGGATGTGGAGGCCGCATCAATGGTGCTGGAGAGCCTGAAGGCAGAAAAATATGTTGATGATCTCCGCTATGCCTCGGCCTATATCAGGGAAAAGTCCGCAATCTCCGGCTGGGGAATGACCAAGATTTCCTATATGCTGGCGGCCAAGGGCATTGACAGGGCAGTCATTTCCGAAGCTGCCAGGGATGCTGATCCCGCTGCATCTTCCAGAAAGCTTGAATCAGTCATCAGGGCCAAGTACAGGACTTTGGCGGAAGACCCTTCCGTGAAACTGAAACTGCTCCGTTTTGCCCTTGGACGGGGTTATTCGTACGATGAGGTCAGGGAGGTCGTCGAGAGAGTCATATCAGGAGAATGAGGCCATGGTTTTTTTTGAGGAGGTAAAGGAGTTTGTCAATGCCAGTGTTCCGGATGCGGTCTGCACTTCGGACAGAGGCTTCCCTCTTTTTACTTCAGCCAGAAGGCCTGATACTGTAATAGTGGCGGAACCGGTGAAGGCATTGACACTGGAAGATGCTGTGATGCAGTCTCAGGGGCTTTCCGGACTTGTCACTGGGCTTTCCGGAAAGAAAGTAGTCATCGTTCCCGAGGATGTCTGGCGCAGCCGTCCGGAAATGCTCAGGTTGCGGCTTCTCGCTCATCTCGGCAAGTTCAGGTCCGTATTCGCCCGCAAAACCATT
>JBJEBP010000270.1:0-6957 GCA_051870135.1 Candidatus Cryptobacteroides sp.
CGCTACGGAGTTCGACGACCTGGTTCCCGAAATCGTCACAAGGCTTGACGAATCTCTTCTGGAAAAAAGGAAGAAGGCCAGGGACCTTGAGATAATAGAGCGGACTGTCGGAATCCTTGCCGACGAGTTCCTCAAGCCGGAAGCAATCGATTGGGCGGTCTCGTGGTTCAGCGAAGAGCAGGCAAGGATCCAGTTCTCAAAGAGTGGCAAGATGCCATTCTCCCGGACAATCCGGATGTGCGAGCTCCTCGGTGAACTCAAAAAAATCCGGAATTATCCCTTTTAATGTTGAAAGAAATCTGGATTTTGAAGGTATAAAGTTATAGATTAAGGATATAAGGACTTAAGATATGACTATATTTGAATTCCAGAAGATGTTTCCAACGAAGAAGTCAGCGATTGACTTCATCATCAAGGTAAAGTACAACGGAACTTATGTGTGTCCGTTCTGTGGGTGTGTTCATAACATCTATCGCGATAACTCCAATGATGGAAAAGATTTGTACTGCAATAACTGCAAGTCCCATTTCTCGGTGTTGAAGGGAACAATATTCGAGAATACCCACCTCGATATCCGCATGTGGCTTTATGCCATGAATCTCGTTATGGTGGCAAGGAAGGGTATCTCCGCTTGCCAGTTACAGAGGGAACTCGGCATGAAGTCCTACAAGGGCGCTTGGCGTATGCTCCATCTTATCCGTGAAATCATGGGTAAGGAAGAATACAAAGATTGCTTTGAGGCAATCGTGGAAGTGGATGAAACGTATGTCGGAGGAAAGCCTCGCAAGGAGAATGTCCATAATGAGAGGGAAACGAACGAGAAGTTCAACAAGCGTGGGCGTGGTTCATCTTCCAAGACGCCAGTCATCGGCGTCAAGGAGCGTTCTTCAGGCAGGGTACATTGTGTCGTTGCCACGGCTAATGCCAACGGACAGAAACTTACAGGAAAGCAATTGCTGAAAGTGTTGAATGATGCCTGCAAGGAGGGTACTACTGTCATGACTGACCAGTACAGCGGCTATAATGTCATTGACGAAGGAAGGACTGAGAATACCAAGAATCTCATTCGTATCATGGTGAACCATGAGGTTGAATTCTCGCAGGGTGATGGAAAGCATACCAACGGCATTGAATCCTTTTGGGCAATCGTGAAGCGTGGGGTTTATGGTATCTATCACCACGTGTCGGTGAAGCACATGCAAACCTATATGGATGAGTTCTGTTTCCGCATGAACCATAGGGAGACTGAGAATGGATTTGCAAACCTTGTGAAATTATCAGTTGCTGCCTAATATGTGTTGATTTTTCTTGATTTCCCTTATATTTATAAGAGAGGGCAGCAAGTCGTATTTGCCGCCCTCAATGAGCCTTTTATCACACCCTGTGCTCAAGAGTGAACTTATTCCTACCTTGTAGGAAACTTGCGACAGTGAGTGTGTACAAACTCGGTATTACCAAGTTTGATTCGCGTATAATCGCGAACACTCACTGGCTTTTTCGGATTTTCACATTGGCATCTTGCCATATTTTAAAACATATTTTTTTCGGGAGCATCGATGTGGCAAAACACATCTATCCCTAATACTTGTTTGGGGCAAGAGCCGTTTTTGTAAAACGATGTACAAATGTAATAAGTTAAACGCATTCTACAATGGCAGAATGCGTTTTTCTTTATTTAATGATATTTATATGAGAGAACAATGGATTTGCGATTCTCGGAATTTTATTGTATATTTGATAAAACTTAAATAAGAATATAATGAAGAAGGAGTCAATAAAGATAACGGAGTCTCAGTTAAGAAGTATAGTTAAGGAATCCGTCAAAAGAGTCCTTGAAGAAAGTGCTGCGATTGCACTTAATTACGCAGAGTATGATGAGCCGATGACATATAACCAAAAGATGTCATTAAATGAGATGGCTCAAATCAATGTCAATGAAATGGGTATTGACAAAAAAAGCAGCTTTAACTGCAATAGTTATTATGTATATGTTAAAGGAGAAGGTGCATATAAAAAGTTTCCCCATTTCCACATCAAACATAAAGGAGAGGGGTGGGATATCAGGATGAACATGGATGGCACATTCAATACAATAAAAACCAAAAGTGACAAGAGGCAAAACGCCCAGGATTTTAGTGATATTGAAAAGATAGCAATGAAATGGGTAAATAAGCCAAACTCTCTTGAACCAGATAAAACAAATGGAGAAGTTGCTAATTTAGAATGGATAAGAAATAATAGTTAAGCCGCAGAATCTTCTCTACGGCTTTTGTTATACTCATTCACAACAGACAAAGGGATAATTCCGAAAAAATCCCGACGGCAATGAAAAATCAGCCTGAACCCGGTAATTTTGTGGAAAGATTTATTCCGTAAGGTAGTATATATATTACAGAACAGAAAATAAATTAAAAAATGAAAGTAATTCATACCTCGGATTGGCATCTCGGCCACATCCTCTACAACATGGACAGGAGCAGGGAGCATGAGGCCTTCCTCTCCCAGCTTGCCGGCATAGTCAGCGAGCAGCAGCCCGACGCACTTCTGGTGTCCGGAGACATCTTCGACTCGGCGCAGCCAAGCCTCCAGGCGCAGAAACTCTACAACTGCTGGATGGTGCGCATCGCGCGTGAGAACCCTGGGACCACCATCATTGTCACCGCCGGCAATCACGACGGCGCTTCCCGCCAGGAGCTCTTCTCCGAACTCTGGGAGGAGGCGTTCAACGTAAGGTACATAGGCCGCATAGGCCGTCTCGAGGACGGGAGCGTGGACCTGGACAAGTTCATCGTGGAGATTCCCGGCAAGGGGTTCGTGGCAGCGTTCCCGTACATCTACATTGAGAACTACCCCGAGAGCACGGACAAAGGGCGTCTGCCAATCGAGGATCTCCACCAAAGGGTCCTCGACAGGATTGCCGGGCGCAATGCGGCTGGGCTTCCCGTCGTCATGATGGACCACCTTGCCGTCAGCAGCAGCGACATCACCGGTCACGACTCCACCAAGACGAGACTCATTTTCGAGGACCTCGAAGAACTCGGACAGGGATACGACTACCTTGCCCTCGGGCACATCCACAAGCCGCAGACACTTGCTCCTGCTTGTGAGGACCAGAGTTTCCGCGCCCGCTACTGCGGCTCCCCTATCCCTGTGAGCTTCGACGAGGACTACCCACATTCCGTGTCACTGGTAACCATCGGCAGCCACGGCGACACTCCAGAGATAGAGACCATCGACATCAGGAACGTCATGCCAATCTGGAACCTGCCCGCCAAGGCCGGTTCCCTTGAAGATGTAAAGAAGGCCATCGACGCCATTCCAACTGGGGCAGAAGGATACGCCCGCGTCAACATCATCGTGGACGACATCCTCCCGATGGAGACTAAGGTGGAGATAGAGAGCCTGATGAAGGCGCACGAGGGCGTGAAACTCTGCACGATCAATATCGACAGGAGCACCGGCAAAGAGCCAAGGACCCTCAAGACCTACACCCCCGACGAACTGCGCCGGACGGTGGACCCGGTCCAGATAGCCAAGGAGTACTATGCCGCGGGCCACGACGGCCAGAGCATGCCCGAGGACCTCGTCGAGCTTCTCGAAGCGATAATCAATGAAGTGGAAAACAACACGGAGGAATAGACCATGAAATTCAAGCAGCTTACCATCAAGAACATCGGCTCCATCGAGAGCAAGACCATAGATTTCAGCGGGGACGTCCTCGCCAACGCATCTCTCTTCCTTATCTGCGGCCCGACAGGCTCGGGAAAGAGCATCATCCTGGACAGCATCTGCCTGGCCCTCTTCGGAAAGGCCGCACGCCTTGAGAAGGTTTCCAACCGCGAAAACTACACCGACAAGGAGTTCAACTGCTCGGAGAACGGAGTGGTGTCCCTGAGCGACGCACGCCAGCTGGTCCGCCGCGGAACGACAAGTGCCGGGGCTACCCTTGTCTTCGACGGCAACGACGGCAATGAGTACACCGCCTCATGGAGCGTCTCCAGAGGAAACGGGAAAAAGCTCACCACGCGCCTGTCCACGCCAAGCCGCAGCATAACCTCGGCCGACGGCAGCGTCAACCTCACCAAGGCGGCCGAATGCGACAAGTTCATCTCTTCAGCCCCTATCGTAGGACTTGAGTTCACGGACTTCTGCCGCACGACGCTTCTCGCACAAGGCGAGTTCGCCAAGTTCATAGAAGCCAACCAGGACGAGAAGGCCAACATCCTTGAGAAAATCACCGGGACTGAGAAGTTCTCCCAGATCGGAGCTGCAATCTTCTCAAAGTTCAAGGACCTCAAGAATCGCACTGATGACCTGCTGCGCGACCTGAATGACCCCGAAAAGGCTGAGATGAGCGAGGAAAAGCACCAGGAGTACCTCGCCGAGCAGAAGGCAATCAGGGAAGAACGCGCGAGAGCCGTCAGCGACAGAAATACAATAAGCGACAAGAAAAGCATCCTCGAAAGGCGGGCCGCCAACGCAAAGAATGACAGCCAGGCTGACGAGAAGATGGCCGCCGCTGCCAGTCAGAAAAAGTCCGAAGGATATGTCAATGCCGTCAGGACATCCTCCGACTGGAAGGATACAAGCGACGCCAGGACCAGTCTCAAGAATCGCAATGATGCCGTCAATGCAATCGAAACGTACAAGAAAAAGGTGGAGGAGTTTGCCAAGACTGTCGTGAAGTTCGCCGGCAATCTGATGTGGCTCAAGGAATCGCTGAAGAGCTATGACGGGCTGGAGAAGCAGGCGGAAGACATCAAAGAGCAGATTGCAGAAGCCGAGGAGCAGAAGAATGCTCTCAAACCCGATGAACTCAAGGCTGAGGGCGAGCGCCTCAGCGCTGAAAAGAACGCATTCGACCTGATATGCAGGCAGGCACAGGCATGGCTCTCCGGCCGCAATATGATTATCGGCCAGAAGATCATCGACTCATTCACCCCCGAGCAGGGAGCCCTCTACAGGGACGCCCTCGCCAAGGCAGAAGTCTTCTGGACGGCAGAAAAGGCAGTGAAGGACGCCGAGAAGAAATATAATGATGTATTCAGGGGATTCCAGGACCATGCGGCGGCAGTCCGGGCCACCCTGAAGAAGGGTGATACCTGCCCCGTATGCGGCAATATCGTAGGCGAAATCCTCTCCGACGAGAAGATTGAGCAGATTCTCCAGCCCTATAAGGCTGACATCAACACGGCTAAAACTGCCTTGGAGCAGGCCGGCAACGAATGCAATGACATCATCGTGGAAGCAAACGGAAAATCCAGCCAAAAAGCAGAAGAGATTGCCCTCTGGAACCAGCGGAACTCCAAGGTCACCGAGATTGCCAAGAAGATAACTGAGCGCACCGCTCTTCTGGGACAGATTGCCGCAAAAATGACCGAGCGAGACAAGGTAAGCGGGACCATAGGGCGCGTGGAACCCGTCGTGGCGAAGATCTGCGAGAGTCTTGAAATCTCAGTCAACGGGAGCGAACCTACCTGCGAGAACAAGAACCTGGAGCAGCAGGTACACGATTTGCGCAACCAGGTGGAAGTCAACGCCGCCGCGATAAAGGAGGCTGAAAGTAAGAGAGACGCCGCCGCGAAAAGTCTGTCGGCCTTCCTTGCGGACAAGCCACAGTACAGCGAGGAATCCCTCACCGAACTCTCGCGGCTAAGCATGCAGGACATCCAGAAGCTGGACCTCGAGGTCAAAAGAGTGGACGACTTGGAGACAAAAGCCAATGCCCTGAAGAAAGCATGCGTGGAAGAGGCAGAGGCTATTGCCAAGATTATTGCCGAGAAGGGATACATCTTCGAGGAGAGCGACTCCATCGACGGATTCTCCGAAGATATCAGGAATCTCAACGATGTCATCAGCAAACTTGACGAGCGCAACGGTGCTATCGATACAATCCTCAAGGAGAACGAACGCAAGAAGAAGAACATGGATGAGACACGCAAGAGCTATGATGATATGCTCCCGGACCTCACCCGCTATGAGACGCTGAACAGCCTGTTCGGCGCAGGAGAGGGCAAGTTCTTCAAGAAGATTGCCCAGAGCCACCTTCTCGGTGTCCTGCTGGAAAACGCGAACTTCTACCTCAGCCAATTCACCGACCGCTACGAGCTCATGCGTCAGGAAGGCTCCCTGGTTGTCCTGATGAAGGACAAGCAGCAGGACGAGGCTCCGAGGCCTGTAAACACGCTGAGCGGAGGAGAAGGCTTCATGGCATCTCTCGCCCTGGCCCTCGGCCTGAGCAGCTTCAACAGCAGTGACTTCTGTTCGGATACCATCTTCATCGACGAAGGCTTCGGTACCCTGAGCCCCAACTATCTGGCGAGCGTCTACGAAGCCCTCGCATCTCTCAAGAAGGTCGTAGGAAAGAAGGTTGGAATCATCAGCCACGTCGAGGAGCTCAAGGAGCAGATCCACCCGCAGATCATTGTGGAGCCCGTGGGCAACGGCCTAAGCCGCATCAACGATCCGGTATAACATATAAGGACATGAGTACATTCCAGGACCCGTTCGCAGGGACGCCCAAGGCTGCGACCAAACGGGAGATAGGCATCGACAACTCTTCACCGGACTTGACCGGGGATCTTTCGGAAAGAACTGTCTATTCTATTTCTTTGCAGGCGAGATGCCCGGTCAAAGCCGGGCATGACGAGACAGTTGTACGAATTGCGGATAAACAATTAAAGAATCGAAAAAACGGCTCCGGATTTCCGGGGCCGTTCTTTGCACGTCTGACGTATTGTCAGCTACCTGATGGTCATCTTCCCGAAGTTGGAGGAGAAGTCTATGAGACTCTTGACGCCCTTCTCGAAGTCTTCGCCGAAGCCTCCCTCAAGCACGCGCTTGAAGGATATCGGCACGGAGAGCACCTGACCGGAAGGCAGGACGCACCTGATGGCCACTGTATAGTTCCTGCGGACCTGGAAGGTCAAGTTGCATGGAGCCCTTCTTATGTAGTCT
>JBJEBP010000271.1:0-1798 GCA_051870135.1 Candidatus Cryptobacteroides sp.
AAAAGGAGGGACATACGATATTTTCATTGGCGCCACAAATGAGAAAATGACGCCTTCGTGGACAATCCCATATTATCCGATGGAAAAATAGTGATACGATGCCTGTCCCGGAAACACTGCGGTTGTCAATAGCGTTTCTATTGCTCTCCTGCTCCATAGCGTTGGCGCAGGAGCATTTGACCGGTGAAGTAAGGTATTCTGGCTCAAAGGAAAAGGCGAGCGGCGTGAATGTCATAGTGAGGTCGCAGGGCAAGCTTCTGGGCTATGATATTACAGGGGATGGCGGCGAGTTCTGCATTGATTACGATAGTACCGGTCTGGATTCCGTTGCGGTATCTGTTACTGGTTTTGACGTGAAGCAAGTGGAAATCACTGTCCCGTGCAATTCCGGAAGGCTGACGCTCGTGGTGCAACAGGAGAAGCAGACAATAAGGGAGGTGAGAGTCACGGCTCCAGCCATTAAGCGTCAAAGCGATACGCTGACTTATTACGTTGAAAATTTCAGGGCGGAGAACGACAGGAGTATAGGCGATGTGCTCAAGAAATTACCCGGGATACAGGTGGCGCAGTCGGGTGAAATCAAATACAATGGGAAATCGATAAACAAGTTTTACATCGAAGGCCTCGATATGCTCGGCGGGAAGTATGGGGTGGCTACGAATAACGTACAGGCTAAAGATGTCGCTGCGATAGAGGTATATGAAGACCATCAGCCAATAAAGCTGCTCCAGGATTGGGTGAAATCGGATAGGGCGGCCATTAACCTCCGTCTGAAGGAAAAAGCGAAAGGCACGTGGAATGTCTTGTTGAAAGGCGGCTTGGGGTACAAGGCGCTGCAGTGGGATGTGGAGGCCTTGCCAATGTATTTCGGAGGCCGTTTCCAGACAATCAGCACGTACAAGACGAATAATGTCGGCAAGGATGTCTCACGGGAATTGGAGTCCTTCTTCGGGAATGAGGCTATGATGGAGAATATCCTCAATGTTTCAATGCCGCAGTTGCCTCCGTTTGACGAGTCGAGGTATCTTTCAAACAACATCCATGTGGTGAATACCAATGTCCTGACCAAGTTGAGCGAGGACGCTGACTTTACGGCCGGGGTCAATTATGTACACGACTTGCAGAATTCAGCGGGGCGAACTTCAACGATGTATTATATCCCGGGAGAAAGCCCTCTGGTCATTGACGAAATCATTGATGCGTGTGACAAAAAGGATATTCTTGGCATTGACCTTCAGTTCAGGAACAATTCCAGGACCTCGTATCTGCTTGACTATATTTCATTTGAAGGACAATGGCAATCTTCCGGAAGCGGTATTATTGAAAATGGAAGTAAGGTGAGCCAGAAGTTGTCAGGTCCGAAGTTACGTCTGATGAACCAACTGCAATATGCCAAAATAGTCGGGAAATGGAATCTGACTTTCGAATCTATGACGAGCTGGAAGCGGCTGTTTTCTGATTTTGTCGTTTCACCCACACCTTTTTCGAGTTTTTTAGGTAAGGAAAACCCGGAGATGTCCGCTGTACAGGGGCTGGATGCATGGGTTTTCTCCACTGACAATAGATTCAATGCATATAGAAAAGTCGGAAATTGGACATTTTCCTTGACTGGGGCAATGGGATTGTGGCTTGAAGATATGCAATCGTCATTGTCGGGCGGAATTCCTGACGAACAGCCTGTTCAACCTGCTGACTCCCTGAAGAATAGCATTGAATCCTGGAAGTTTGATGTGAAGGCTGGCCCGTCTGTGACGTACGGGCGCAAGTGGCTTGTTGCTACATTGTCAACTCCGTTGGA
>JBJEBP010000272.1:0-6912 GCA_051870135.1 Candidatus Cryptobacteroides sp.
ATAACGGCCTCCGGTAATCTCGGCGATGTTCCTGAGCAGGTCCTCGTCAATCTCCACCTCCACATTCTGCATCTCGACTCCCCAGGGAGTGATTACCGGATAAGGAGCAGTTCCGTTGGCTCCCACACCTATGGTATATACCCTCACGCCGTATGTCTTTGCAATGTCCGCGGCATTCTGCGGGGTGATTTCACCGCAGTTGTTCACGCCGTCGGTCAGCAGAATCACGACACGGCTCTTGGCATCCGAACCCTGCATACGGGCCACGGCTACCGCAAGCCCGTTTCCTATTGCCGTACCGTCGTCAATCACGCCTGTCTCTATCTCCTTCATAAGGTTGATGAGAGTGGCCCTGTCAGTGGTCAATGGACATTGAGTGTAGCTCTCTCCCGCGAAAACCACGATTCCCATCCTGTCGGACGGCCTTTGGGAGATGAACTCGATGGCAATGTCCTTGGCAGCGCTGATACGGTCCGGGTTGAAATCCCTCGCCAGCATACTGGTGGACACGTCCATCGCCAGGACAATGTCAATGCCCTCGGTATCAATCCTGTCCATCTGTGTCGATGATCTCGGCCGGGCGATTGCCACTATTATCATTGAAAGGGCTACAGTCCTGAGAATCATTGGAATATGCCGCATCATCCCCAGGACGGAAGGTCCCCCGGCAAGCCACGGGCCAATGCCGGAAACCCTCAGGTGAGGCCGCCTTCCGACAACCTCCTTGTATATGTACAATGCTGCCAGCAATGCCGGAATGACCAGCAGCCAGAGCAGTTTGGGATTGTCAAAGAACATTTTCACCCTCCTTTTCTTCTTCCTTTTCCTCTTCCTTCCAGGTCGCCGTAACGAAACGGACAGCCGTCGGTACAGCCTTGACATTCTCCTCGTCGGACACTGTCATCTTGGCGAACTTCACGAGGTCCGATGTAAGGAAGAGATTCTTGGTCTCATCCATCAGCTCCGGAGCTATTCCGCTGTCTTTCAGCCCGTCGAAGATTTCAGCGGTGGTCATTTCCATTGCCCCGACCCCGAACCTGCCCGCAATATACTCGCGGAGAACATCGGTGACGCCGCTGTAGAACTGTTTCTGCTTCTCTGGAGCCCAGAGCTTGTTGCCCCTGTACCTGTCCAGCTTGCGCAATGCGACAATGTATGGAGGATCCTTGACCTCGCCTTCCCCGCTGAGCCTGCGCCTCCTCCGGACAATGAGCCAGACAATGAGGGCAATGATGCCGGCGGCAACGAGAACAATCCCGACATAGAAGGCTATTCCCTTGAATGTCACAGGATAGCGTATCTGTCCCTTGATGTCGTGAGGCTTGAAGGTGGCCGTATCCACCGGCATTGTCCTGACATCCAGTTCCAAGCCCTTGAACAACAGCGTATCAATCTGTCCGTCAGGAAGTTTCCTCACAACAGGTATGTCCGGGAGCTGGTAAATGCCTTCCTCGAAAGCAGCCAGGACCACGCTGGCCTCGATATCCGTCAGCCCGGCCTTCTTCTTCACTGCGACTGTATCAATCTGCCAGGTCCTTACCACCATCAGGCTGTCGGCATTGTCCTCCTTCCATTCAGGCAGCAGGAGACCGCTGCCGTCCGGGAGGGCATCAAGCCTGAATCCGTACCTGACCTGGTCGGCAATCAGCACTGAATCCCTCTTCTGGAGCTGCTGCAGGAATGCATCTCCGGCTTCCACGGGCCCCGGGACCGAGGCCAATGACGGAAGCGCGAGAGAGAGCAACGCCAAGATTATGAAAATTCTGTCTTTCATCTTTTTCCAAAGAACGCCATGAGGCCCCGGACATAATCCGAACCCGTGGCAATTTCCACATTGTCAATATGATATCTGCGCATCAGTTTCAATGCGGCAGTGTCAGAGGCTGTTACGGCAGCGGCATACTTCTCCCTGACCTTCCGGCTGGAAGTATTGACCCAGGCGGTCTGCCCGGTCTCGCTGTCCTTGACATTGACCAGGCCGACATCGGGAATAGTCCTCTCCCTTTCGTCGTAAACCTTTATGACAGAGAGGTCGTGCCTGTTCACGGCCACCTTGATGGCATCCTCGTAACGGGGATTGCCCTCCTTGTCGAAGTCCATCATGTCGGAGAGCAGGAAGGCCGTGCATTTCTGCTTTATGGCATTGGTCAGATATCTCAATGCCCCGCCTATGTCAGTGCCTGAAGACTCCGGACGCAGTTCCAGTATCTCCCTGATGATGCGAAGAAGATGGCTTCTTCCCTTGCGCGGGGGAATGAATTTCTCCACCCGGTCGCTGAAGAAGAGCGCCCCGACCTTGTCATTGTTGATGATTGCCGAGAATGAGAGGACGGCCGCAATTTCGGCTATCATGTCCCTCTTGGTCCCGCCCTGCGTCCCGAAGAAACCGGAACGGCTGATGTCAATGAGAAGCATCACCGTCATCTCCCTCTCCTCCTCGAAGACCTTCACGTAAGGGCTCCGGAGGCGGGCCGTGACATTCCAGTCCATATTGCGCACATCATCCCCGTACTGGTACTCCCTGACCTCGCTGAAAGCCATTCCGCGTCCCTTGAACGCAGAATGGTACTCTCCTGCAAAAATCTGGTGGGAGAGGGCCTTGGTTCTGATTTCTATCTTCCGGACCTTCTTGAGAAGATCCGCCGCACTGGTATTGGAATCCATTGTAAATGCTTGATTATGGTACAATTACAGCATTGAGCACCTGGGAGATGATGTTCTCCGTCGTAATGTTCTCGGCCTCAGCTTCATAAGTCAGGCCGATACGGTGGCGCAGAACCTCGTTGCAGACAGCGCGGACATCCTCAGGAATCACATAGCCCCTTCTCTTGATGAAGGCATAGGCCTTGGCAGCCATTGAGAGCGAGATGCTGGCACGAGGTGAGGCACCGTAGGAAATCAGGCCGGCGAGGGACTTGAGATTGTAGTCCTCCGGTGTCCTGGTAGCATATACGATATCCACGATGTACCTCTCAATCTTCTCGTCCATATAGACATCCCTGACCACCTGGCGGGCCCGGACGATATCCTCCGGAGACACGACAGGCTGGGCCTTCGGGAACTCCCCTGAATTGTTCATGCGGATAATCTGCTTCTCTTCCTCTTTCTTCGGATAGGAAACCACGACCTTGAGCATGAATCGGTCCACCTGGGCCTCCGGAAGAGGATAGGTTCCCTCCTGCTCGATAGGGTTCTGGGTAGCCATCACGAGGAAAGGCTCCGGAAGCTTGAATGTCTCGTCGCCGATAGTCACCTGGCGCTCCTGCATTGCCTCGAGAAGGGCTGACTGAACCTTGGCAGGAGACCTGTTGATTTCATCCGCAAGCACGAAATTGGCGAAGATAGGGCCCTTGTGCACCTCGAACTGTTCATTCTTCTGGGAGTATATCAATGTTCCCAGAACATCGGCCGGCAAGAGGTCCGGAGTAAACTGGATTCTGCTGAACTTCGCATTGACCGCCTGGGACAAAGTATTGATTGCCAATGTCTTGGCCAATCCCGGCACACCCTCGAGAAGGATGTGTCCATTGGCTAGAAGTCCTATGAGAAGATTCTCGACCAGCTGTTTCTGGCCCACGATGACCTTGCCCATCTCAAGAGATAGCAGGTCCACGAAGGAACTCTCCCTCTGGATCCTGTCATTGAGTTCTTTGATATTCACACTGTCCATTACTGAATATTTTTTAATTTCATTTATCTTTGCACTGCGGCTTCAACCCCGCGCCAAACCTGATATTGACTTCGTCTGAAAATCTACGACATGCGATTCATCATACGACTTTCATACAACGGAGCCGGCTTCCACGGCTGGCAAATCCAACCCCACGACCCTACCGTCCAGGAACATATCGAAAAGGCTCTTTCAATGCTCCTGAAGACAGATATTTCCATCACTGGAGCAGGAAGAACCGATACCGGCGTCAATGCCGTCAATTATGTTGCGCATTTCGACTCGTTCCCGCTCCCGGAGGTCGAAGCGAATAATATTTGCTGCAAATTGAATGCCATCCTTCCTCCAGGAATTGTGGTTCACGAAGTGTCCGCCGCCAATGATGATTTCCATTCGAGGTTCGACGCTTCGGAGCGTGAATATAGGTATTTTCTGCATAGAAAAAAAGACCCTTTCATCGGAAATCATTCATATTTCTGCACTTACCCACTGGATGTGGAGGAGATGAACAGGGCCTGCCGCTATCTCATCGGGGAGCACGATTTCAGCTGCTTTGAGAAGACAGGAGGCGGAAACAAGACCTCCATCTGCAATGTAACATACGCAGGATGGGAGACATATATGCCTGACCACGTGAGACTTATGGGCTTTCCGGCCGAGGAGGGGGACTACCTTGTGTTCACGATCCGTGCAGACCGCTTCCTGAGAAACATGGTCAGGGCAGTCACAGGCACACTTATTGAGATTGGACGCGGGCGGAAACCTGCATCCTGGATGGAGGAACTTGTCAGGACCGGGACCAGGTCGGACGCCGGTCAGTCCGTTCCCGGTTCACCTCTCTTTCTCGACTGCATCAAATATTGAAAATTACCGAAAAAAGGACTATATTTGCAGACTATTGCGAATAACAAAAGACAATAAAAGATAATGAACGTTTTGCTTTTCCACTTATTGCAGGCAGGTATTGACGCAGCCGACGCCACAGCAGAGGCAGCGGCCGCCGCAACCGTCACTCCACACGTGGAGGAAATGAGTCTTCTCAGCATGGCCGTAAAGGGAGGCTGGCTTATGCTCGTCCTTCTGGTTCTCTCCATCATCGCATTCTACATTTTCGGGAAGAAATGGTGGATGATACACAAGGCCGGCGACATTGACGAAAACTTCATGAGGGATATCCGGGACTATATCCACGAGGGCAAGCTCAAGTCTGCGCTTTCCCTCTGCGAGAAATATGACTCCCCTGTCGCAAGACTGGTCGAGAAGGGTATTTCCAGGATTGGAAGACCTCTCCCTGATATCCAGACAGCCATCGAGAACACCGGAAACACCGAGGTGGCCAGGCTTGAGAAGGGCCTGCCGATTCTTGCCACCATCGCCGGAGGAGCCCCGATGATCGGATTCCTCGGAACCGTGCTCGGAATGGTCCAGGCCTTCTTCAACATGGCCCAGGCAGGAAACAACATTGACATTACCCTGCTCTCGAGCGGTATCTACACCGCAATGATAACAACGGTCGGTGGCCTTATTGTCGGCATCATCGCCTACTTCGGATACAACTACCTGACTTCCAACATTTCCGACCTCGTGTTCAAGATGGAGAGCGCAACCATTGACTTCATGGATCTCCTCCACGAGCCGGCAGGAACAGAAGAATAATATACTATGGGTTACAAGAGAACAACGAAGGTGCTGTCGGAAAACGGGATGTCCTCAATGACTGACCTCGTTTTCCTGCTGCTCATCTTCTTCCTCATCACTTCCACACTGGTGAACCCGAATGCCCTCAAGCTCCTTCTTCCGAAGAGCACCGGACAGGTTTCCGCCAAGGCTACAGTCAGCGTGTCCATCAAGGACTGGCAGGACGGCAACTACTCATACCATATCAACGGGAACGAGAATGCCATCCAGTTCAATGAGGTGGAGGACGAATTGATCGGGCTTCTCCAGTCCGAGGAGGATCCGACATTCTCCATCTATGCGGACGAGAGCGTGCCTGTGAAGGAAGTCGTGGCAGTAATGAACATAGCGAAGAGAAACCACTACAAGGTCATATTGGCTACAAGGCCGGAATAAGATGAAACAGTACAAGGAGATACGCAAGAAGACAGAAAGGGTCTCGGCAATAGGGGCTGCGGTCTGCACCGTGGCCTGTCACGTGGCCGTGGCCGTATTCGGTGTTTTCTCCGGTATGAAATATATCTATCCGCCGCCTGAGGAGCAGAGCATACTGATGGACTTTTCAGAGGATGGAGAGAAAGTCATTGTAAGACAGACAAATGGCGCTGCGCCGCAGAGCGAGGACCCTGACAGGACGAAGAAACTGGAACTTGTCCAGAAATCCGAGGCCCAGGAGAAAGGGACCAAGGCCAATGAGGCCCCCGAGGCCAAGGGTGACGATTTCGGGGACGTGGAGAAATACGAGCCGCCGAGGGAGAAGGAGATTGACAGGAGAGCATTGTTCCACGCTGCTGACAACAAGACTGACAAGGACACATTGGCAGCCCAGACTGCAAGGGAGGTCAGCGATGCATTGAAGGCAGGCCACGCCCAGGGCAACACGTCCACGGGAAAGACCAATGGGGAACCGAATGCGGTGCTGAAAGGCAGGAATGTGGTCGGCGTCATAGCCAAGCCGGCATACAATGTGCAGGAAGCTGGTACGGTCGTAGTGAGCATTTACGTTGACCAGTACGGCAATGTCACCAAGGCAACTCCGGGAGCTCCGGGTACAACGGTGAACAATTCCGCACTCTGGGCCGCCGCCAGGAAGGCCGCGCTTGAGACACATTTCAATATGGACGGCTCGGCCCCGCCCCTGCAGCAGGGAACCATAACCTACATATTCTCATTGAAGGGAAACTGACAATATAGGAAAACAAAACCGGGCAGGTCCCGGAACAGAATAAAATGGCGTGAGCCAGATAGTGATTATTTATTAAACAGCCCGGGAGGGCAATCCGAAAATGGAAGAAAACAACAAGAGCGGTTATACCGCAGAAGGAAGGAAACTCAGACCGAGAAGGCCGAGGATTTCCAACAAAGTGTACTCATCATCAGATGCGTCAGAAAGACGCGGAAACTATGGGCATTCTGATAACGGAGGCCGTGGAGGCTACGGTTCATCAGAAAGAAGAAGCTATGGAAACTCCGAGAGAAGGAGTGGCGAAGGCAGAAGCTACGGCCATTCCGAGAGCAGGCCGTCATACGGCTCCGGCAGAAGGGCACAGTACGGCAACGGAGAG
>JBJEBP010000273.1:0-6873 GCA_051870135.1 Candidatus Cryptobacteroides sp.
CTTGACGTAGTACTGGACCAGCATCTGAACAATTGGGAAGACCTGTACGGAGTCACCAGGAAATATGACGACTGTTCCGCCCGGATGAACGACATCATCGATGCGGCCTATGGGAAGACAGGCAGGCAAGTTGTCATCCTGATTGACGAGTATGACAAACCTATCGTGAACAACCTCGGCAATGAGGAACTTACCGACTATTATCGGAAGACGCTCCAGGGATTCTACAGCGTGCTGAAAGCCAAGGACGGCCAGATCCGTTTCGGATTCTTGACGGGGGTGTCCAAGATTGGCAAACTTAGCGTGTTCAGCACTCTCAACAATCTTACAGACATATCGTTGAATGCAGACTATTCTGATATTTGCGGAATATCCGAGAACGACCTGAGGAATTTCTTTGATGACAGTGTAGGGGAATTGGCTTTGAAGCATTCCATGACTAAAGATGAATGTTATTCAAACCTGAAGAGTCTGTATGACGGATATCATTTCGACAGGACGTTGAAAATCGGGGTATATAATCCTTTCAGCATTCTTAATACATTCTATTCCAATGAATTCAATGACTACTGGTTTGAGACCGGCACTCCGACCCTCCTGGTCAATGTAATGAAGCAGACATCATTCGACGTGACCAAATTGTCCGACAACGTGGTGGTGGCCACTGATGACCTGAACGGCATGCAGGACATATTCAACAGGCCTGTACCTCTATTCTTTCAGACAGGTTACCTGACAATCAAGCATTACGACAAGGAATTCCAGGAATACACTCTCGGCTTCCCGAACAAGGAGGTAAAGAAAGGCTTTCTCAAATTCATTTACTCCTACTATGTCCCTGTCAATCCTGCAGAAGGCAACACGACGACTTCGAAACTGGCAAGAGCGCTTAGGGGTGGCTCTCCGGATGTCTTCATGCGCACGCTTGAGTCCCTGTTCGCAAACACCACCTACCAGATTCAGGGCGACTCCGAGAAGAACTTCCACTATGCGATGTACATCATAATGGAGCTTCTCGGCGAATATGTCCAGGCAGAGCGAAGCACCAGCAACGGCAGGATTGACCTGCTCCTCCAGACAAAGGACTACATATACATCGTGGAGCTGAAGATTGACAACACTGCCGATGCCGCATTGCAGCAAATCGAGGAAAAGGGCTATGCCAAGCCTTTCGCCGACGACCCTCGGAAGCTCTTCAAGATCGGCGTAAGCTTCTCGACGGCAAACAGGCGAATCGAGGATTGGAAAGTGGTTGAATGAATACTCATTGGGGAGTGTTTGCCGGAATACAGATGCCTAAAACGGCGTATAGGTTTCAGTGGATTTACCTTCGGTGACTTCGACATTGGAAATCATATCGGCGGAAATCAGTTTGCCGCTTGAACCGTCAACAATATTGTACAGGATATCATATTTGCCGACACGGAGAGGAATGGTGATAACTTCGTTCCTCCCATATATTCCCTGGTCAGAATAATATGGTTCCTTTGCTGTCCCTGACTCCCCTGTCCTGTAAACTTTGAGGTCAGTAAGTTGATTATTGCTGCCCAGGGTGGCAAATTTCAATTTGATATCGCCGGTAGGGATTCTGTTCATCGCAGGCAAATCGAGTTCGGCAGTCAGGTCCTCGTGCTGATACGAAGCCCAGCCCTTGAATATCGCACGGCCGTGAGTATCGACAATTTTTCCATTGTAGGCGGTCTTGTATTTGGGATGGACGACAGCCCTCATTTTCATATTGCCGAAATCATTGTCATTGGCGCAATACTTTCCTTTCTTGAGATGCCACACCCAGCTGAATGCCACATATTGATCTGTCCGGAATATTGCAGGAATGTTCGATGTTGCGTAACCGCCCGTGTCATTATTGGTGACGAACGAATATCTCACAACGCAGTTGCCGGTTTCCGTCGTGAGTTCGACAGACTGGTCAGGAAGTTCCTGCGTGGAGCTGTTTTCGTATTTGTAACCGAAAGAGATTCCTCCCAACAGGGTGTTCGCCCAGGAGAGAATGCCTGTCGGATTCTCAGGTTTCACAGAACCGAATGTCAGGCTGAGACCCAAAGTGAATGTTGAACCCTTCTTGTAGGTTGTCGAGCCGATTGTAGTGGAAGGTTCCGGCCGGACCAGAAACTCGACCTCATTATCTTGAAGCGATTTGCCTTCAGGGGACAGAAGTTCGAATTCCAATGTGTATTCTTCAGGATACCATCCATTTATCTTCACATCCCTGTCAGCCCTTTCAGCATATATCTTCGCATTGTGGCTGAGCATATAGCCTTCAATGCAATAATAGTCTCCAGCGGCATAACCATTGCCGAAACCATATAGCGGAAAAATCTGGAGATACAAGTCGAAGACTCCGGAGGCCTTCACCTCCGGAGAATGAACTTCAAACAAGTAACCGTCAACCTTCCTGCTGTCTATGACCTGTCCGGGAATACTTATGTCAAAAGTCTTCTTGAATGTCAGTACATCGGAAGGATCATTGTGGATTTCTCTGATATCGCTTTCTATCTTGTCACAAGAAAGCACGATACCAGTAAGCAGGCAGAGCAGAAACACCGGGATAAACTGGCTCCTATTCATATACTATCACTCCTTTACTTCCGCACCTTTGCCTGAAAAGGTTTCGGTGGTTTTGGCCGTCGAAACTGTAAGATTGCCGATGCGGTATTTCTTTCCCTTGCCGGAACCAGAATTTCCGTTCTTGGCATAATACTCAATCTTGTAGTTGCCGACAGGAAGCTGGAAATTAAGATGCACGTTCCGTTCATACGCAGAGAGAGCCGAAGCCTTTACCTCACCTGCACCATTGATGACCTGGACATTGGAAACATACAAACTGTCTGTACACTTGAAGTCAAGAATTCCCAAACGCCTTCTATCAGGCCGTTTTATGGCGAATGTCCAGTCCCTCTTATCCTCCGGGAGAAGTTGTACACCGTGCCTGTCGTGGCCTTCCCCCCACCAAGATGTGTGACGGTACATATAGCCGTACAGAGGATCAAGATGGAATGTGAACAAGAATTCGGTGGTATCATAGTCTTCAACATCCACCACGTGCCAGCACCAGCTGCTGATACACTCCTGGTCAGTCCTAGCAAGCGCCGGCACTGCCTTTCTCGCATTGTCATTATGGGAGAAGTTGTGGCTGAGGAAGTGATACTGGACCCGGGATCCGTCCGTATCCATCTCGATTGACATATCCGACATCGGTCTTGACTCACTGTTGCTCCAGGAGAACGTGCCGCCGACGGTGAGAGTGCCTGCCGGTTTTCCGCCTGAAGCTCCTCCCTGCCCAGTGACATTCAATGTCGTGGTATGTGAAGAAGTATATGTGGTAGAGCCGGATGTCGAAGCCGGTGACGGCCGTTGCTTGTCCATAAAATCGGCAACTTTAATGCCCTTGCCGTTGCGTTTGCAGATATCCGCAGTCCAATGAATATCCTCGCTGTAGAATGCGTGCGCAATCGTCCACACTCCACCGTGTTTCTGTTTGTAGGTACCGAAGAGTTTTTCGTTCTTGGAAATAACGGAAACTGTCACGAAATAGTAGTCGCCGGCGTTGCTACCGTTCTCCTTATAAGCGTAAAGGGGAGTTATGGTGATGAGAACGTTGACCTCGGAATGCCTTGATATGATATCCGGGTCTGATGAGGCAAGCTTGCACAACTTGAATTTGTCGGCCCCGACCGGGAACGACGCGGTAATCCTTTGGGTGTACTTTTCGTCGGAAATAAACGACGAAAGCTCTCCATTGAACTTCTGATAGCCTGAAATTTCTTCATTGACAGGAGATGCAGGCTGGGAATGTTCATTGACCCAATCTACAAACGAGGACATTCTGGAGCCGAGGTACTCCTCATCGGATTCGATGCCCACAGGCCCAAGTTCCACCTCCCAGGCTTCATCAGATGCCGTTCCGGGTTCGGGCTCCACCTCATTGTCGGACAGATATTCATCGAGCGAGAGAGGATTATGCAGGATGAAACTTGAATACCCGCGCACAGCTATGAGCAATGGCGTATCAGCATTGTCCGGAGACATTAGGGAGGGAGCATCGATAGCCGTCCAGAATTCCTCGTGCGAAGAACAATCCGGTTCAACCTCCACGATGATCTTGCCATCTTCCCATGCTTCCTTGACAATGTCGCTGTAAGCTGACAAATCGGATGACTCCACCACTATAACCCGGGCATTATCCGGATTTGTGGTAATCTGGCCCAAATTCATCCTAAGGGCCTTGTCGATAACCGGCGGAAGCGAACTTGCGAAATAAACCGCATCCGTAACTTTGTCTGGCTTTACAGGGTTATTGTCGAACGGATCTTTTGAACAGGACACAGCAATGGCAGCCATTGCCAGAATAAAGACTGATAATTTTTTCATATTCCCTATTGAACGAGTTTTATTCTATTGTAAAGTTGAATGTCTTGTCAAACTCCCTGAGGATGGACATCCTGACTGTCCTCTTGCTGAGGTTAAAGACCTCCGACCACTGGGTGAAGCCGGTGGACCTCTGCTCTTCATCATCAGGGCCTTGGGCAACCTTTTCCAGCAATGACATTGCCTGGGCAGGATCCAGCTTGTACTGGTATTTTGCAAGATTGACCTTCAGCGTGTCATAGCGCCATTTCCCGTGCGTTGAAATCACGCTTCCGTGCGGAGAATCAATCATTGATGGAGAAGCGTAAAAGTTTGTGACATAGCGCCATACATCGTCACCACGGAGTACTTCCATCCTTGTCGGATATTTCTCACCTTCCTCAAATGTATATTCCACAATCGCATAATCCCCGGTGGCATCGGCCATGAAGAAATGGTAGCTTGCGGGATCGTCATCCATACACATATTGTACTGGTCAAGCATTTGCGTCGCCTCCTCGACTGTGCTGGCACGGTCAAGCAGCATTCGCATTGCAACGGTGGTGAAAATGTTCTTCCTGTCCGAGTAATGCTGGCGGGTAGGTTCGCCGTCAAGCTTGAGGACACTGATTGCAAAGCCGTCCTCGTTGATTCCGTCCAGAAGAAGATATGGAAGGGCCATCAATATAGAGAGGTCTGATTCTCCGTCGGTATAGAACCCGCTCTCCAGGTAGACAAACTGTCCATCTACAAAGGAAACCGACTTCTTTCCGCCTTTTGGAGCTGTATGGACTACAATGGCAGGTATCATTATCCTCTCGCCCTTCTCATTCTTGTGGTTGAAGTCGAAGTTGCGTCCCATAAGGAAATCATTCTTGTCAGTGCATGCAAACGCGCTGCAGCCGGCATCGTAACGCAGGGTCGGAGCCTTGGAAGAGGAATGGTCCATAAGATGGGTCATTGCGAACTGGATGAGGGAGTTCTGTCCGACAATCCCCGCATTCAGGGCTTCGTCCAGCTTGTAGTCAACCGTATATGTCATTTCATACAAACGGCCCTTGTTTCCCTCAAGATCCACGAGGGAGTGAAGCATCTCAAGCTTGGCTGGGTCATCTATAAGGCCGGCAGGATTGGAAGTCTGGGTCGGCCCGTTCTTGTCGCAGCAGGATGTCAGAATCATAGCGGAAGCGAGAGCGCCCAAGGTTAGCATTGCTTTGAGTTTTGCGCTGAAGTCTGTGTTTGCCATTCGTTTTAAAATTTTAAAATTTACGTTGCGAAAGTAGCAAACATCCCGGCCAAAATAAAATCTGCCGTCCTCTTTTTGACGGGACGGCAAAATTTTGACGTTTATGCAAATAATTCAGGGCTGTTGCGGCCCATCCTTCCGCCACTTGGCCGGGGAACAACCTTCTTTCTCACGGAAGGTCCTGGAGAAATGGCTGAGGGAAAGGAAGCCAGCCAGTTCGGATACTTCCTGCATCTTCAAATCAGGATTCTGTAGCATCAATTGCTTGGCAGCCCCGATACGCAGGTCGGTAATCCAGTCACGGAAGCTCTTATGATATACGGTATTTATGTATTCCGACAAGTAAGTGCGGTTCGTACAAAGCTGCAACGACAATTCATTCAATGTCAGTCCTGGCTTGCGGTAGCCCTCGTTTTCCAGCCAGGCCTCCATACGCTGCGCAATGTCAGAATGGTAAACAGGTACCGCCTTTGTATCTTCCACGCCGGCTCGCCTTTCCTCAGGTACAGCCTGAACCTCCCCGTCTAGGTCCATCATACCCTCATCATCCTGAATTGCAGTTTTCACCTGCTCGTGGAAGAATATATAGTTCTGGTAGCAGCAGAACAGATATATGTAGAACGGGATGGCCGCCAATATCCACAGGAAGACATATTTGTCAGGCAGGAATGTGAGCAGGGCGCAGCTAACCCCGAAGGCCGTAGCCCAATAGGTAAATACGGACAGCCAGCGGATATATGCCCCGATATCGTCAGAATGCGTATTCTCAAACAGGCGTATTGCCCTCCTGTATGTGCGCAGAAGCCTGATAGTCAAGAAAATACCGTATATAACCAGAACTGCGGCAAGTGCTCTTGTAGCCCAGACACAGGCATCGACGGGCAATAGCCGTTCGGCCGCCGCCAATGACAAATAGGCCAGCCACAGGGACAGATGGACTGCGACCCGGCCTTTGGTCACGTAATTTTCAACGAGAAGCGTCATCAGGGCTGCGCTGAAGAGCCAGTAGCAGAGAAAATATGTTGTCATATCGACCAATATGGTCATATTCAATGCCTTGAGCCTTATTCCACAGAAGAAATGCACGGCATAGTTGGCAGCCAATATGAGCAATGCCACCCCCATCATCCTGCGTGACCGGAGGAAATTGGAGAACTTCTGTTTCTCGGGCACCCGCGCAAACAACATATTGAAGCCGAAAAAAAGCAGCAGCGGCAAGGCTATGCAAAGCGAGTAATTATACAGTGACTGATCCATAG
>JBJEBP010000274.1:0-6832 GCA_051870135.1 Candidatus Cryptobacteroides sp.
ATCTACAACTTGCCAAACTTGAATGAATTCTTCCAGCCGGACAAATATAGGCATAATATTCTTTGAAAATCCGAACAAAAGCAGTAATTTTCGAAACTAAACTTTAAAAGCCAATGTACGGAAAAATGAAAGAGCATCTCAGCCGGACTCTCGCTGAGATTCGCGAGGCGGGCCTGTACAAGGAGGAACGCCTCATAGAGAGTTCACAGTCAGCTTCCATCCAGGTGGCAGGAAAGGAAGTCCTGAACTTCTGCGCCAACAATTATCTCGGCCTCGCCAATGACCCGCGCCTCATAGCTGCATCTTCAAGGATGATGCAGGACCGCGGATTCGGCATGGCCTCAGTACGTTTCATCTGCGGAACCCAGGATATACACAAACAGCTCGAGGCCGCTATCAGCGACTATTTCAAGACCGAGGACACCATTCTCTATGCAGCCTGTTTCGATGCCAACGGAGGTGTTTTTGAGCCTCTTCTCACCGAGGATGATGCCATCATTTCCGACGCTCTCAACCACGCATCCATCATTGACGGAGTCCGTCTCTGCAAGGCGAAGAGATACCGTTATGCCAATGCTGACATGGCTGAACTCGAGCGTTGTCTCCAGGAGGCCCAGGCCCAGAGGTTCAGGATCATTGTCACCGACGGAGTATTCTCAATGGACGGCAACGTTGCACCTCTCGACAAGATTTGCGACCTCGCAGAGAAATACGATGCTCTCGTGATGGTGGACGAGTCCCATTCTGCCGGCGTAGTAGGCGCTACCGGACACGGCGTGAGCGAGCTCACCAATACCTACGGCAGGGTTGACATTTACACAGGCACCCTTGGAAAGGCATTCGGCGGAGCAATGGGCGGATTCACCACAGGCCGCAAGGAAATCATTGACCTCCTCAGGCAGAGGAGCCGTCCTTATCTCTTCTCCAACTCATTGGCACCTTGCATCATCGGAGCCAGCCTCGAGGTATTCCGCATCCTCAAGGAGAGCAATGAACTTCACGACAAGCTCGTCGAGAATGTCAACTATTTCCGAGACAAGATGATGGCTGCAGGCTTCGACATCAAGCCTACCCAGAGCGCAATCTGCGCCGTGATGCTCTACGACGCACGTCTCTCGCAGGTGTTCGCCGCCAGGATGCAGGAGGAGGGAATCTATGTGACCGGCTTCTATTATCCGGTTGTGCCTAAGGACCAGGCCCGCATCAGGGTTCAGATCTCAGCCGCCCACACCAGGGAGCAGCTTGACAAATGCATTGAGGCCTTCATCAAGGTCGGCAAGGATCTCAATGTGCTGAAATAAGTCCATTGGCTGGACAATATTATATTCAAGTGGCTGACCCAAAAGCTCATTAATTGTCATCTCGACTACACACTTCGTGCTTCGCTCGATATGACAGGCTTTTGGGCCAGCCTCTTCCTGTGTCTTTATCGGTATTGCCCCAGCCGCAAAATGATTGACAACAATGAATAGCAAACTTCTCTACCGCATAGGCATCGTAGCGATGTCCGCAATGCTAGTGCTCTCCGTTTATCTGGAGATACTTTTCTATCCGTTTCTGGCAGTGGGTACAACGGAAGACTTCGATGTGGTGTTCCGTGCCTTGTTCCCATTCCTTTCAATCTTCGTGGCTCCGATAATCGCTCTGGTGCTCTACATCCGGAAAAAACTCATTGGCCTAACCCTCTGCGCCGGCTATGCCATCTTCATGACAGCCGCCTCGATATTCTGCATTGGCATATCAGAGTTCAGCCTTGTCAATGTCCTGACAGTGATACTCTATCTGGCTTCTGCGGTGGTTTATCTACTTCCTCAGGCAAGGTTCACCTTTGACCCGGAAAGTTCTCCGGTGGACAATGCTCTCAATTCCCTTATGTGGGCTATCCTCCTGATTTTCATTGTGATATCCCCTGTTATTCTTCCCGCCCGCTACATCGGATTGATAGTCGGCCTGGTCGTATTGCTGCTGGTGCTTCGTGGCTTTGTCGGAATGAAGAAATAATCTGGCGGATTCCGCTATCGGGAAATCAGTGAACAACACAATGCCGTAGAAGTATCTGTAGGCGGGATGGTTGTTCATTGGAATCTTAATAGAGAAATCGTATTTGGACCCGGAACAAGATGCCCGGTCGGGCCGGGCATGACGAATATCGGGCCAGGCATGACGAAAGTATCGGGCCAGGCATGAAAGTACCAGGGTATGACGAAACAATCAAATCCGTGAATAATCGGTACTGCTTGTGGTTATCATTTCTCAAAAAATCCCCCTGATTCCTGCAATAATCCCGGCAATTCTTTGTCGCAAAAGTGATAATGCGTAACATTGACTCACCAACCAAAGTAAATCGGCAAACAATATGAGCAGCAAGACGAAGACTGAATGTCAGGAATTAGTTGACAAATGCCGATGGAAAAGGGTTGAATTGGATGGCGTGAGAGGATACAAAGTCACCAGCAAGAAGAATGGTGCCAGCATCTTCCTTCCTGCTGCCGGTTTGCGGTTCGGGTCGTCCCTCAACTACGCCGGTGAGCGCGGCTACTATTGGAGTTCTACGCCTAGCGAGAGCGATACTCAGGGCGCTTACCGCCTGAGCTTCGACAGTGGTAATCACGACGTGGTCTGGGGCTACCGGTTCTACGGTCGCAGTGTCCGACCTGTCATAGATTAATACTGACATTGGCACTGCAAACCAAAGATTTGAAATCCTCGCGCCTCCCTAACAAAGACCGTTTGCCACAAACCTGCGTTTGATAGGGGGTAAATGCGGCCAACCCTGGATGACTACAAAGTCAAAGACGAAAGAAATCTCCGAAGTTCGTCTCTGGTAGTGCATCTGGTGACGGAGCCGGTGGATACCCCGCTTTTAATCTTGTGCTGGGTGTTCTTCACTGCGCAAAGGACTTGTGCAAGGTCTTCCGGCATATTGATGACTTTGATGCTTCTTTCGCTGGCGTTTTCTTTAAGAAGGCAATTGTAAAATTCGTCAAGGAAACTTCTTGTTGCAAATTTGACATTTGCAAAATCTGCGATGATTTCTTGCGCACCAGTGTTTTCAACGAAAAGTTTGAAATCCCTGGCGGCTACTCTGGACTTAATATCCGGTCCGAGAATCGTGGTGATATCTATTATTTTCTGCATAAGTCTATTCTACGTAATTGATATAATTGAATTTCTCGTTGCGATAAGGTATGCGGATCGCAACCATTGTTCCTTTAATGCTCAGACCGCTTGGCAACTGGATAAACTGTCGTACATTGGGGCTGTTGAGGTAGATTGCCTCACCGGACATCATAATGAACGTTCCGCCAAGCCCTGTCACGAGCATGTTGCGTGAGGTCGTTATACCATATCCTCTGTTTTCCGCATTGGGCAGATTCTTTGTCGAGATTCCCCTGTTGGCTGCCTGCAGGGCCTCAAGATCGGAATCTATCTCATTGTCAATACTTGCGGCATAGCTTCCAAGGAGAGTCTTGCCATTGTCAGCGATGCATACGTCAAGTGTTTCAGAATCAATATTTCCGGAGATGCAGATGTAACCTATTTCGGAACCTGAATGTTCAGAGATATTGTCAACAATCTCATCGATGACATACCTGACGCAGTTTGCTACATTCCCGGGGATACCAAACATCTTAATGGCCGCATTCTCGTATGCACTCATTGTTTCAGCCTTGTTGTCATCATAAGCCCGTTGAGCCGGGAATCCCACAATCGGAAGATAAGATTTGTTTGCATATCCCTCAATTGTGGCAAGAAAAGCACCACGCCGTAATTCATTAGAATTGAGCACTTCAATTATGCTTGTGCTTTCTTCTAGGGTGCAGTGCGAATATGCTGCAATGCATACGCGGGCAAGAGGTGAGAGCGTTGATGGCTCAATGCCGGAGATGGCGGGTACAATGAGACTGGCATCCAATTTAAGGATGTCAAATACGCCTTGGAGGACCTCCAAAAGGTTCTCAGAACATAAGCTGTATTTGTCATAAACTGTAACCATTGTCAGTAATGAATGACTCTTGACAAAAATAACGATTTTCTCCAAAAATCCCACCATTTCATACAATAATCCCGGCAACTCTTTGCAGGAAAGTGGATAATGCGTAACTTTGACTCACCAACCAAAGAAAATCGGCAAACAATATGAGCAGCAAGACACAACTAAAACCGGGATCCGCACTCCAGGGCGGAAAGTACCGCATCATCAGGGTATTGGGCCAGGGCGGATTCGGTATCACGTACGAGGCGGAGCAGGTGGCGCTTGGACGCAAGGTGGCGGTGAAGGAGTTCTTTATGGAGGAGTACTGCAACAGGGACTTGACCACCTGAATATTATCCGAATCCACGATGTCTTCGAGGAGAATGGCACGGCATACTACGTGATGGAATATCTTTCCGGCGGCTCTCTGCTCGACCTCCAGAAGTTAAAAGACCGTCTTTCAGAGAGTGATGCATTGGGATACATACGTCAGGCCGCATTCGCATTGGACTATATCCATTCATTGAAAATCAATCATTTGGACATTAAGCCGGGGAATATTCTTCTCGACGGGAAAGGGCGTGCGGTTCTCATTGACTTCGGACATTGAAAGAAAAGCCTGCCCAGACCCGCCCAACCACCGGCACCCACAACGGCCACGATTGGGTAGATTTAGGTCTGAGCGTAAAATGGGCAACGTGCAATGTAGGAGCATCTTCACCATCTGACTACGGCAACTACTATGCGTGGGGAGAGGTACGAACAAAGTATGAATATACAGAAGAGAATAGCACAACCTACGAAAAGTCAATGGGAGATATCTCAGGCAATTCAACCTACGATGCTGCAAGATACAACTGGGGAGGCAAATGGAGACTTCCAACGAAAGCGGAATGCCAGGAATTGGTTGACAATTGCACTTGGACATGGACCACACAGGGAGGTCACAACGGAATGAAGGTCACCAGCAAGAAGAACGGATCCAGCATCTTCCTCCCTGCTGCCGGTTGGCGGAACGGGTCGTCCCTCAACAACGCCGGTGAGAACGGCAACTATTGGAGTTCTACGCCAAACGAGAGCAATACTCAGAACGCTTACAACCTGAACTTCAACAGTGGTAATCACAACGTGGACTGGAACAACCGGAACAACGGTCACAGTGTCCGCCCGGTCTCAGAACTTACAGGCAGTCCTTCATCTTGTCACTTCACATTAACTTCAGAACAACTCTTATTTGATTTGCATACAGCATATCTTGATGCAAGACAGCATAAGCGTTCACGGGATTATCAACTTAGGTTTGAGTTTAATCTTGAAGATAACCTTGTAAGGCTTAGAGATGAGTTGTATGCGAGGAGATATAAGCCGGGGCCATCCACTTGTTTCATTATTCACGATCCGAAGATGCGGGAGGTTTTCGCAGCGGATTTCAGGGATAGGGTGGTGCATCATCTGCTGTATAATTACATCCATATTCTTTTTGAGAATACTTTTATACATGACGCATACAGTTGCATTGAGGGCCGTGGCACGCATTTCGGCATAAAGAGACTACAACATCATATTCGGAGTGTCTCGCAGGGCTTTTCATTCCCCTGTTATGTTCTGAAGATTGACCTAAAGGGTTACTTTATGAGCATAAGGAGGGATACTCTGTTCTCAATATGTTGCAAGACGATTGATAAGATGCGGAATCATCGTTCTCCTTATGGACGCAGGTGGGATGAAACGCTTGACTTTGATTTTGTCCTGTATCTCCTCGATATAATTGTCAATGCAGACCCTTTGTATGAATGCAGAGTAGTGGGGGACTCTGAAGAGTGGGCTGCCCTTCCAGTAGAGAAGAGTCTGTTCTGTTCTCCTGAGAACTGCGGCCTTCCTATTGGGAACCTCTCATCTCAGCTGTTCAGTAATATCTATTTGAATGAGTTTGACCAGTTTATGAAGCGTAAACTGCGCTGTAAACATTATGGCAGGTATGTGGATGATGCCTATGTCGTGGATAATGATGCAGCCAGGCTAAAGGCATTGATACGTCCTGTCGCTGAGTTCCTCAAAAATAGCCTTGGCTTGGAATTGAATGTGCGTAAGACTCGCATCTTCAATGTGAACCAAGGGATTGAGTTCCTTGGCGCTTTTATCAAGCCTTTCCGTACATACGTTTCCAATTCATCCTTGCGCCGAATCAATAGAAAGATGTTCTCGAAGAACATTGATTCTCCTCACCTCCAGTCTTCTGTGAATTCTTGTCTTGGGGTTCTTTCTCATTATGACAGTTATTGCTTGCGTAAAGTGCTTTATGGATACCGTTGCCGCCTGTCCTATTTCGGAGATTTTGACAAAGAATGTTTGAGGTTTTACCCTCAGTTCTAAATAGATCTCTCCACTCGCTTTGCTCGGTCGAGATGACATAAAAGAGGCTTTAGATGCCCGGTCGGGCCGGGCATGACGAAATTGTCGTGCCTACGATATCGTGAACTTGGCATGACGAAAGTGTCGGGCCGGGCGGGACGAAATCGCAAGCCGACTTCCATCATCTGGAGTGTTTTCATAAATGCTATGTAATATTATTCGTATATATAAATATTATTATATATACAAAAAATATTATATCTTTGTAAAAACTGGAAATTATGGTTAAGAACTTGATAGGTCCTCCCGTTACTGGAGCCAATTTCTACGGCAGGACAAGTGAACTGGAAGAGGCGTTGTCCCTTATGGAGCAAGGGAACTCGTTGCTTCTGGCATCTCCCAGAAGAGTAGGCAAGTCCTCCTTCTCGAAGAAGCTTATTGAACTTTCAGAGGACAGAGGTTATCGCAGCGTATATCTTGATTTGCAGGGCGTGAGCAATGAAC
>JBJEBP010000275.1:0-6772 GCA_051870135.1 Candidatus Cryptobacteroides sp.
CGGGTTCGTGCCGGCGGTGGCCCGGCAGCATCATCTCGACGCGCTGACCACCGACACTCCGGCGCTCACTTCGGGCAAGACCGTATTCGGATATCTTTCCTGCCCTGAAATCAGCGGGCTGGGCGGAAACAATGTAAAGGTAACACTACTAACTAACTTATATTCAGTAAGTTTCAGCGCAGAACTCAAGGTGGATGCCTTCGAGGCTGGAAACTATTACACATTCCCATTGACATTGTCCGAATGGAAGGCTAAACTCGGAGACGCGTTCAGCCTCAAGGAAAGGCCGTCATTGACAGCGCTCAGCTTCACGGCGGCCAACAACAGCGGGAAGATCTTGGCGAAGAAGCTTACCTATAGCGTTACAGGCTACGAAGGTACACTCATTGACACTAGAGACGGTAAAACTTCCTACACCACAGCCGCTTCCGCCACCACGAAGACGATGGACATTGCCTCCGGAGCAATTTACGGCTGCATTCCGTACCTCTTCGACCGGAACCTTTTTCCGACGATGACCTACACTTCCGGTGCGGCGGTTTCGTACAGCACTGACGGCGGCGGGTCGTTCTCCGACTGGGACGGAAAATCCGAAATTGACTTCTCGTACGGCAATGTCATCCGCATCAGCAAGGACGGAGCGTACAGGGATTACGAGGTGCAGATTACCAATACCGGGCTTCCGGTCGTTGTGATAAACCAGCCGGGAGGCAATGTAACCTGGTCGGAAGTCGGCGAATCCTATTGGTCGAAAGACTCTGATTTTGACAATATTACCGGTGGTACGATGACTATTTACAATGCAGACGGCACCATTAGCCTCGCCACCTGCGATGCTGCCACACGCATCAGGGGCAACAGCACTCAGTCAATGCCGAAGAAGCCATTTGCAGTCAAGCTCGGGGCCAAGGCATCAGTGCTCGGGATGAACAAGCACAAGCGCTGGGTTCTTCTTGCCAACTGGAAAGACCGTTCGCTCCTGAGGAATGACATCTGCCTCGGAATAGCAAGGAAATTTGCCGAGACTCCGTTCCCGGACGGTTCCGACAATGGCAATGGCTGGCAGGTGGACGGGCGTTTC
Source organism: Candidatus Cryptobacteroides sp. (assembly GCA_051870135.1). Classification (GTDB taxonomy): domain Bacteria; phylum Bacteroidota; class Bacteroidia; order Bacteroidales; family UBA932; genus Cryptobacteroides. The sequence goes on from JBJEBP010000275.1 coordinate 1,082, forward strand.
GTCGAACTGGTCTACAATGGGGTTCACGTCGGGAATTATTATCTCTGCGAGCAGATCAAGATTGACAAGAACCGGTTGAATATCAGCGGGGAATACGACGGCTCTGCCGTGACGGACGCGGATGCGGCGAAGTTCGGATATCTGATGGAGGTCGATGACAATTATGACGAAGTTGACAAGTTCGTGACCCGTTTCGGGCTTCCGATAATGTTCAAGGACGAACTCGATGCCGGCGGTGTCCTGATGGCCAATGTCAGGAGTCATATTCTTGACATTGAGCAGAAGTTGTACAATGGGTACAAAGGCTCGACGTCCGCATTCAATGAGGCATTTGCGGAGATGAACATCAATTCGTTTGTGGACCAGTTCCTTATCTACGAATTCTGCATGAACAGCGAGTTTGTGCATCCGAAGAGTGTTTATCTCTATCAGGATGGTACGGGAGCGCTGCACGCAGGCCCGGTTTGGGATTTCGACTGGCAGTCATTCCCTTCTACTGAGGCTATCGGGGGATGTCTGGAGGAGCTTTATCAAAAAATAGAAAAATCGGAATGGGACCGTGATTATACGAAATCGCTTCTCGCAACGCCGAGCTTCCAGGGGAATTCTTATTGGCGAAGCACTGTTCCATCTTCATTCTCGACAAGTGGGGAATATGCCCCAGTATGGTACCCGATGCTAATCAAGAGCACAGAGTTCCAGAATCTTTGCGCCGCAAGATGGTCCCAGATGAAGCCGATTCTCGAGGCATACGCCTCCCAGATTCCGGAACACGGAGCAATGCTAGAGAAGTCATGGGAGGAGAACAATTCATTCTGGCCTTCATTCGATGCAACATTGGGGAAACGGCCTGGTGGACAAACAGGATTTTGCGGAGACGAGAAGGCCGCCACCTACAAGGAGGTCTATGAACTGCTCCAGAAGTCCTACATGACCCGTCTAAGTGGCATGGGCTTCGTCACCTCCAAGTCCTGGCCAAGTTTCTCCATAACCGAGAAATAACGCCTGACCGATTTGAAATGTTCACCGCAGATCCCGTATCGGACCTGCGGTGAATTGTTTCTGATTATCCGCAATTTGATTCTTTTATAATAATGGCGTCATATAAGCCGGGATATAAAGAGTCTGATTATTTCGGGAAAGGTCTTTCGTGGAGATAACGTATCTTTCCATTATCCTATCGGAATATTTGACGCAGAAAGCGTCCAAAGACGCATGTGCCTTGTAGCCGGAGGATTTGACTTCCACGGGGCATAACTTCAAACCTCTCGAAAGAAGGAAATCCACCTCATAATAATGTTTTTCATCCTTGGGCCAGGTATGATAGAATAATCTGTTGCCTGAAGCGACAAGCATCTGGGCCACAAGATTCTCATAGACATATCCCAGATTGACTGGAAGTTTGTCGGTCATTAACTTGTCATATATAAGGTTCTCCGTGAAAGCCTTATCCCAGAACGCAAGAGTAACAAAAAGGCCTGTGTCTCCTACATACATCTTGAACTTGTCATAGTCGGCAGTTGAGGGCAAACCGACATTGGGATCATCTGCATGATGAGCCAGATTTACCGTCTTGCTGTCTTCAAGGCTCTTTAGAAGTTCTATTTCCTTATCCTTATCCATTTCTCCGATGACAGAAGACGGGACATAACGGGATATGTTACGAGACAATACAGACGGGATGGACATAAAGAGTCTGGATATCCTTTCTGTCGGGTCAATCTTTACAAAATCTTCCTCGTATAATCTTATTATCCGTCTTTTTTCCGCATCAACTGCTTGCAGATTATTTGCATCGATGTACGCATTTACAGCCTGTGGCATCCCTCCGACAAGCATATAAAGCCTGAGGTTCTTCAGAGTCTCCCGATGTGCCGCCCCTAATGGTAATTTCTTGTCCCAAAAGATTTTCAGCAGAGGGATGGTTGCCGTATCTCCTAAAGCCCACCTGAATTCTTCATAGTCCATAGGGTACATCTGTATCCGATCCTCTTCGCTTGGGATAGTAATGCCTTGCGTATTCTTTTTGATACTAATCAATGATCCAGTCTCGATGTAGTCATAACGGCCATCCTCCACCAGATACTTTATCGCCTGCCTTGCCTTAGGGTATGCCTGGACCTCATCAAAGATGATAAGGGACTTCCTTTCCTCAAGAGTTATGGCATATATCTGCTGTAAACGGAGGAAAATAAAGTTCAAATCCATAAGATCATCGAACAAAGACCGGACTTCTTTGCTTGCCTTATTGAAATCAATCAGGATGTATGAACTATATTCCTTCTTCGCAAATTCCTCCACTATTGTTGACTTTCCGATACGACGGGCGCCCTCTATAAGTAAAGCAGTCTGGCCGTTGTTGGTCTGTTTCCAGTCAAGAATAGTATCATAAATCTTCCTTTTGAACACTCTTTTAGGCATAACTACAATATTTGACAGCAAATATAATGTATATATTGCAGATATTCAATGGATAAGAAAAATATTCTCCGGTTTCCCCATAAATTAATTCACCATTTATCCGGGTTTCCCCAAGATTTTATTTGCCATTTATCCGGGTTTCCCCAAGATTTGTCAAGAAAATCCTGCGACAAGCGGTTTACCTCATCAATATCCAGGACTGGCAGGTTAATATCCTCTACCCCTTCAAATTCTAGGAGGAATTCCATATATGTGGGAAGAGTCAGAAGATAATCCTCACGTCCGACATTGTAATCACCGAACTTGATGGCATGGTCCAGATGATAGACCGGCTTATTCTTTATCGCTGTTGAAAGACTCTTGGCCTTGGCAGTCTTAGCCTTCACTTCCACCGGAACACATTCACCCTTCTGCCTGATCAGGAAATCCAGTTCCAGGCCGCTGTCTTTATGATGATAGTATAACCCCTGCCCTTTCTTGTGAAGACAATCAGCCATAATCCCTTCAAAGATAGCCCCTTTGTAGCCGTAGAGATTCCCTTGAAGGACATCGGCCCGCGTGCCGGGATCAAGCATGGCCATCAGGATGCCTATATCTGTAGGATAGACTTTGAACACATCTTCCTTGGCATTGCCAGACAGCGGAAGCTCCGTTGCAAAAGTGTTATAGCATCGCCGTATGATACCCGCATCCTCAAGCCACTGCAGACTTCCGGCATATTGGGATGCCCGACCGCCTTTCTTCACAACAGAATACTGGAATTTCTTGTTCTCTTTGGCAAGCTGCCTGGGAATGGATTCAAAGCACTCGCGGATATGGGGTTTGTCGGCATCATCGGCATACTTGACCATGTCGTCCTTATACTCATCGATGATGGACTCATACATGGCTGCAACTTCCCCTATATGGTTCGTTTCCAGAAACTTATTGACACAGGCCGGAAGACCTCCAACAATAACATATCTGTAGAGCAGCTGCTTGAAAGCATGATGAATTCCCTCCGGTACAGGACGTTCCTCTGTATAGCATCTTTTAACCGCATCTATTGCTTCCTGGCGGATGCCGTTGGCACACAAAAATTCTTCGAAGTCCAGCGGGTACATCTGGATAATGGTTTCATAGCCAACTGGAATGGAATTCTTCCCCAACTTCTCATTCTTTTTCTTCTTCGCTCTTTCTCCATAGCCTTTGACACCCAGCAAGGAGCCGGTCGCGATGATGTCGAAACGTCCATCAGTCTTGAAAGATTTCAGGGATGTCCTGGCATCAGGGCAGTCCTGGATCTCATCAAGAATGATGCAGGTCTTTCCCGGAATAAACTTGGCCTCAGGCATGAGGGCGGACAGGTTCAACAGGATTGCATCCACATCTTTGGAGCCCAGGAAAGCCGTAATCTTATCCGGGTCCAGAGCAAAATTCAGATACACCACATTCTCATAGTTGTCCTGGGCGAATTGTTGCACAATGAAGGTTTTGCCGCATTGACGAATGCCCTTAATGACAAGTGGATTATGCTTTGGGGTACTCTTCCACCTGGCAAGTGTTTCTTCTATTTTTCTTTTAAGCATATCAGGTCAATTTCTGTGTCCGGAGACAAATTTACACTTTTTCAAGGGAATAATTCGTGTTTGTTACATTTTTTCAAGTGAATGATTGGAAATATCTACATTTTTTCTCCATTTCTGCCTCGAATTGACAATTATAATGCTGTTTGAAAAATCGGCCGAATAAAATGACAAGTAAAATGCGGGCAAATCAGAGGACAAACAGAGGCCGGGAAAACAATAAATTTAAACAATGAGAATGATGAAAACGGACATGAAGAAAAGGTATATCAAGCCTGAAGTTTCGTTGACCCGCATTGAAATCGAATCAGGATTCATGGCGGCGTCAAAAGACCCGGTGAAAGACGATAATGTCAAGGTCACCATTGAGAAGCAGGAATCAGATCAGGACTTCACTATCACGGAGTGGGACTAGACCATCAAGGCCTGGGGCCATTGCGGGATGGGGCGCGAACTCATTGCGCAATGGTGCAGGACAAGAAATTTCGGAAACGCCATAAATCAAATCGACGATATGAGAACTAATGCAATATTTTATTTGACACTTGCGTTGTGTGCGGGTGTCGTGTCCGCTTGCGTTGACGAGGACATCAACGGCGACAAGGACGTAAACGGGAAGGCCATCAAGTTCGGGCTCAGCAGCCAGAGGACTAAGACCGAGTATGACGGCACCGACCCGTACCAGATAAATTGGGTCAATGGGGACCAGATCAAGATTTTTTGTGCCGAGGCGGAGGATGCAAAATCCGCATTGTACAATGTTACACCGGCCAGCACGGCCAAGGATGGCACCATTGCCAAAGCCGGAAGCGATGTGCTTCAATGGGGAGGTGATGCGCTGACCCACCATTTTTATGCAGTCTATCCGGGCAGCACGGCCAAAGTTGACGAAAACGGCATCGCGACCTTCACCATCAACCGAAACCAGAAGTGTACCGTGACGACTACCAACGGATATGATGCCAATGTCGTTGCGAAGCCGGATATGAAGAATGCCAATATGGTAGCCTACACAGCGACCGAGCCGACGGACAATACCGTCAACCTGACATTCAAGCCGTTGATGACGACCCTCGAGATAGTCGTAATAGGCCCGGCAACCAACATCAACAGTTCCAATGCGAGGGTGACCGGCATCAGCATAACTTCCACAATCACGACGAACTCCACAGAGACAGGCGATACCTTCAAATACGATATTGCCAATGGTGCCATCACTGGTTCAGCCGGAACCGGTGTTTCTACCACCAAGACCGAGACTACCTTCATCAGCTTGGTTGACGCCAATGGCAATGCCTCATACGTGGACCTCGCTAACGGCCACACATTGACATTGACCGCATTCCTGCCTCCAATGTCAGAAGCCCATGCAGCGGCAATGAAACGTCAGGTCAAGGTGAGAGTGCACATCACCGGCAATGCCGAACTCACTGCCTCTATCAAGACCAATGATGCTGAATCTGCCAACTGGACAACGCAGTTCAAGCCGGCTGCCAAGAAGACCATTACATTGCCGGCGATGCCGTCAACTTCGAAGGTTGGAAATAACTGGATAACTCCTTTGCATGACAATATCTATGTGTCTCAGCTCAGTATTCCTGGAACTCATGATGCAGCTACCGGAGATGGAACCTTCTTTGCGTTGGGGCAAACACAAGAGTTGACATTGGATCAGCAATTCGAAATCGGAATTCGAGCATTTGAT
>JBJEBP010000276.1:0-6692 GCA_051870135.1 Candidatus Cryptobacteroides sp.
CGCACCCGGAGCATTGTTATGTATTGCCGGAGCATTTGGATTGGATTCCTCGGAGCTTCCGCTGTACTTCTGTTTCAGCATCAGCTCCTCCTCCCATTCCTTCATAATCTGCTGCTCGTCATCGAGATGCGGATTGCCGACATCCTGCATAGCAGCCTTGCGTGACTTGATTCTCGCATAAACCTGGTCGGTTTGCAACTTGACAAGCTCTGATTCGTTCTGCGGAATCCATATATTCTGCCATACGGAGCAGCGCAGGCTCTCGTATTCTGCCATATTGCGCTCGGCCTTTCCTGCAAGCCGCTTGAAAAGCCTTGTGAGTTTCTTGACGCTTCCGAAAATCTGAGGCCACCTTGTCTGGCACCACTGAATCTCCGGGGCGAACATAATCTTGATTGTGGTAGATGAATCAGCACCGGATTTCAGTATCTCCGGGTCAATGCGCACCGACAGGGAGTTGTGCAGGATATTGCTTTCAAGAGCTTTCTGCTGAATCTCCACTATGTTGCTTGCGTCAGGAGGTGTAAGGAACTTCGCATCGGAGTTCTTGACTGTCTCTGAATTGCCTTTTACGCCAACTACTTTGCCATTTCCGCCAATAGGAGGTAAGCTTACCACTTTCTCGGACTTAATAAAAAGCATAGGGAATGCTGTGGAGCGCACCTCTTCGGCAACGTATGAAAGCAGTTTCTCGTAGGATTCGATTGACTGCTGAACAGGGCCGGACGGGATGTCGTCAACACGGAAATATACAGTCTGAATCATATCATTCCCGGCCTGATTGTCCTTCCTTGAAAGAAGAATGAATCCGTCCTCGCTTCTTTCCTTTCCGGCCTGATTCTTGACCCATCTTCTCAATCTTTCGATAAGGCTGATCCCCTCCTCGTCATCATCATTCACCTTGACCCATGTCTCCACGGATTTGGTGCTGAATATATCAACGGCGGTCCTGCCCTGAAGCGAATACTTCCTGTAAAGCACCTCGTTCCCGTTATCGTCAATTCCTGGATATAGAATATCTCCTTTGAGGAAAGAGAACACCTCGTAATCAATCGTACCGTCAGGAGTCTGATACAGGTAGATAGCTCCATCCCCGGTCTTGAAACAGCTCTCGACCACTTCAAGATAGGCCACCTGCAATCCGCATTCATCCCTCATTGAGAGCAGCATATCGTATGCTCCGTCCTTGCCCTTGCTCTCGTTGGATATGTTGAATCCGTCAGCCGCAAAGAACGAGGACTTGCGCTCGGCCAGCTCCTGCTGTATTCCGGTGCATACGACCTCGACATCATCATATCCGGCAATCTCCCATTTGGGGTTGCCGTTAGAATCCTTTTCAGTTGCGCTCGGCTTGTATATGGCTCTTCTTGACATATACTTCGAGTTAATCTTGTGGGCGAACGAGGAAATCTCGTTCAGGAAGTCATCCTGCGTAAGATTGCGATAGCAGGAGCCAAAGCCACCGCTTATCTGCGTCCTGTAACCTGCTACATTGGAAGGAATCTGTAACGGAGAGTCAGGATTAATCCTGCGCCTCCAATAGTTCTTGCAAAGTTTCTCTGAAATATTCATAATTAAATCGCGAGGAAACCCACGAATTCATTCGTGGGAGGAATCGCGAGGTTCCTTTTTAATTGTGAAACAATAAATGAATTTGATATACTTTTGAATATCAGTTTCTTGTAAGATATTCCGGCATTGACTCTTGTTCCGTCGAACTTACGGATATCAAACGAACCTGAAGACCTCCTTCCGAAGATGAAGCACTCCAAACCATCGTACAGCACTTTATCGAATAGGCGGAATCCCTTCACCAGGTACCGAGCCTGGTTCTTCCTCCTTATTCCTCCTTTCAGAGTGTTCGCCTTGTAGATTTGTCGGTTATGCCGTCTTCTCTGTCTCATCAGCCACAGCGTGTCTGATGAAGAAGCGAGCGGATGTCCACTGATGCAGCGTGCATCCGTGGCGTGTGACTTTTCGAGTCCGTTCCGGATTCGGGTGTTCTTCGTGATGAAGCCGTAGGTCAACCTGACATTCCCGAACTCCTCCTTTGCTCTGTTGTACACCGTCCATCGCATGACGTTCATCAGGGCGGCGTCGCGCAGCGATGCGCCCCGCCTGACCTTCAGTTGTATCTTTCCCTGATGGTAAGCCCTGTGGCAGGTCTCACACAGCGTGATGAGGTTGTTCGGGGCATCCCCGCCCGTCTGGCGGGACTCGATATGATGGACGTTGAGAACCTTGTCACCAGACTTGCCATGACAGTGCTGGCAGGTGTGTCTGTCCCGGAACAGAACATATTCCCTGACGTTCCAGAAGCCGAGCTGTTCTCCTTCCTGATATTTCGTTCCGGCGATGTCGGGGTTCTTGAGCAACTGAGTGTCGAACTGTGCAACTTCGATGACTGTCTCCGTCACGGGGAGGATTGCGTGTACTTTCCTGATGAGTGCGAGATGCGACTGCACCGCCTGTTCCGTGGATGGCGCGAGCCATCCGTCGGGACGGCGTCGGTTGTCGAACCGTGGGGCACGATAGCGTGTCTTTCGACCACGTCTTGTCCTTCTTGCTTCCCTGCGGGCAGCGAGAAGGCTTTGAATATCCCTACGGATTGTTACTTCGGCTGCGAAGAGCTCAGTCTTTTCTGTTGTTGCAGACAGTCCGACATGTCCAGTACCTGCATCGACGCCCAGAGTTACGGGCTGCGTGTATTCCGTGTTGTCATAGAGCAGTTGAATGGTAAACGGCTCACGCCTCACCACACGGGCACGGCCCTCCCGGAGAAGGTGCTTCACCTTCCCGTGGTGGTTCGTAGGCATCAGAGCCTTTCCCGTATGTGAAATGACGTAAACCATAGTTTTACAAAAATTTGTTGTTTGTTTTTTACGAATTGCTTCGTAACTCCGTCTTACGACGGTAATGTACCCCTCGACAATGTTGGGAAAGGTTTTGAGACAGCAACACTGTTCCTACCTCACAGAACTGTTTAATCACTGTCCGCAGAGCCCGGGACTGGGATAAACATCCCGGAGTGCCTATGTATTCTCAACCAACGTAGTTCAGCGGCAAGCCGCTTCACTGAGTCTGGTCAACCAGGGCTTTTGGGTCTTTTACCTCAAGCCCACGAATTCATTCGTGGGTAGTTGACAATCTACTATATATATCCGTTGAACGTAGGTGTATTGTATAGTCCGTAGTATGCGTCATCCTCCACTTCCGGCTCAGGCTGCTTTTTTGGCCTTGCGTCGAGCCTGAATACAGAGAACAGGCACAAAGTGTCCATGAGGTTAGGAGAGGAGTGGAATTTGGCCTTGTATTCGTCTTTTGAACGGTAATAAATCTTCTTGTTCCTCGTAGTGCTTATGAACACGTTTATCTCGTCAAAGAATACGTCAAGGAGCTTCCTTGTCCGGCCTTTCTTGCCGTAAGGGATAATCATATTCTTGTCAATAGCCATGGAAATCTCGCCCTTCTCGAACATAACCTTCATCTTGCCGAGGAGCTGCGAGCGTAGGTTGAAATAGTTGTCAACCATAACCGGGTTGCCGTTGGAATCCAATTCCTGAATCGGTCTTCTGTTGGCCGTGACAGGGAATCCGCTTGTATATGCCTTGAGGTAATATCCGATTCCGGTCGCATCGAATGCGAAGTGCTCCACAGGGACCTTGTATTCATCAAGAGTCCTGTCGATGAAATCAACGAGCTCCTTCGGGTCTCCACGGAAGAACTTCAAAGCGATGCACTGGTTTCCCCTCATTATCGCCATAGGACAGTCATCGCTCTCGGTGTCACCTCCGGAGACGTCCATAAGGGCATACATATTCTCGTCACCATCCCAAGGGTTCTCCCAAAGCTGATGAATCATATTCCTCGATACCTCGACAATCTCGTTATCCACAGGGCCTGCGTATCCACATTTGAGGATTGCCCTTTGTGTTGCTCCGGTATTGTGCAGGTTTCCGATGTTCTGCCCTTTTGTGGCCGATATGAGCTTGAGGTTGTCCGCACTTTCTCCGGTGAATGCCGTGAATGACTTGACAATCTGATTGATTGTGATTCCAGCCTCCTTCTCCTTTTCCGTTATGGATATGTTCGCCCTTTCAGCTACCTCCTCCGGTGTGTCGCCCCAAAGGATGTCGTGTTCCGAATCGCCCTTTATGTAGAAATACCTTGTCTTGCCGTTCATTTCCGGACGGAAGTACCAATCGTCACCGATATAGCCTGCATCCTTGAGCATAGTGGTCGTAAAGTGCTCATGCTCGAAGTTGAATGACATGATCATGCACGGGGTCATTCCGGAACTGTCCCTGTTACGTGAGAACCAATAGGAGAACATCTTGAAGGACTTCATTTCCGTGGCTTCGTCTATTCCTATGTACGAAGCCTGATTCTTCTTTGCATAGTCCTTGAAATCGTCCCATTCGGACGGATTCTCCACATTAAAGTTGGAATGTATGAGCTGAACAGAGTTGTTCCATTGCGGCCAGTTGAATGTAGGATAATCGGCTGAACTGTATTGGCAACCTCCGAAGTTTCCCATTACCTCCACTGCGTCACGGAAGATTGAGGAACCTTTCTTGGAATCCTGTAAGCGGACTGATATGAAACGGCCCGTATATCCTTGTTTTCCAACACCGTTAAGGGCCTTTAGGAACATTGAATAGGTATTGTGGGTCACAAGGAAATCATCAGTAATGTACAGATGGTCATCGTTTGAAACGAGCAGGCATCTGCAATTCTTCTTGCCGACATCTTCCACGGATTCAAGGTAATGGAGCAGCCTCAAAGACCGTCTTTCCCTATGCTCCTTGCAATTCTTCTTTCTTGACGGGATTTTGAAGAAATTCGACCCGTTCTCATCATAGTAAATGTATATCCTATAAGATGTCCTTCCGGCTTTCCTTTCGCCTTTATAGGTAAAACGAGGTATTCTTTTACTCATCTTGCAGGCATAGCCAAGAGAGTTCACGAGGAATTTTACATCATTAGCAAGCCTTTCGCTCGATGTCGAATATTCTATTCCTCCGTGCTGTATATCGGAGCTTCCGTCAGTATCAAGCAATCCACGAAGCAGTTCCATACGTTCCTCTCTTGAAGCATAGAGGTATTCCTCCGGGATGAACTTTTCATAGCTCAGTTTGCCGAGCAGATCCATTTCGTAAAGGTTTTCACGAAGATTCTTGCCCCTTATGCGATATTCAAGTTTTGCGCTTGGCGGAAGATAGCACTCATAGCCCATAGAACGTGCTATATCAATTATCTCTGTCTTGGGATTGCATATTCTTATCAAAGATTTTGCACTAAGATGGCCATCACCAAGCAGGACGCCAAGCAGATACGGCTCAATCTTCAATTCCTTTTTTGAATTAAGGTCAACCGGGCCGCATATAGGGAAACAGATATTCCTTATGCTTCCTTTGCGCCTGCTCCGACTATTGAACATATCCACAATTTCGGAGGTCGTATAGAGGCCGCTTATATGCTCCCCCTGAATAACGGTGCAGTCTATCTTCCAAAGATGGTCAAGGCTTGACTCGGCTGACGAACCATCCCTCATAGTAAAGCGAACAACTTCTTTCTCTCCTTGTTCGTAGATACGTAGAACTCTCTGCGTCCCTCCGTTTGAGCCGCATATCACGTCACCGACCTTAATATCCCCCATTCTTACGAAGCCGTCCGGTGTAAGGACTTTCGCATCATACGGTTGCGCCTTCCCCATCTGTGACTCTCCGCAGAGGAATATGAGGTTTGATTGGCAGGCCACGACCCTCTCCTGCATTCCTGCCTGCGGCATATAGTCCACTTTTTCACGCAAGGTATATCCACCCACTTTGTCCCAACCTTTGTCGGTAACAGTAGGCGGCTTTCTTGTCACTCCCGAATAGGGCTTCGGGAACGGAGCATCTTTCGTAACCAATTCAAACATAATGCAAATGTAACGAAAATGTTTTGAAATAAGAGGATAATTGATTAGATTTGTGCGGTATAAAACACTGTTTTATGATAAACATATTTTGCAAGGAATGCGAGAACAAGGGCAAGAAGCCCCATTTTCTCGGCAGAGTTTCGGACGACACCGAGGGCACTCTGTATTTTTACTGCCGGAGCTGCCGCAAGGAAATCAAGGTTGTGATTTCGGGAGGCAAGTACACAGCGGAGTACAGTGACCAGCCAAAAGTGAAAATCAAGGAACTTTAACAGTAGTACATTTGAGCCATTGAGCCGTATCTGTTTCAGATATGGCTCGTTTTTTTAACAAAAATACGAGCATTATGAAGAAGAAAATTATGGATGCCCTGCAACAGAAGTACAAGAATCTGGGGCTGGAGAACGAGGTTTTTGAAAGGGTCGCCTCATCCGTAGAAACTTTCATCACAGACGAGACACTTGACACATTCGTTGCGAATGCGGAAAGTATGCTCAAGTCATATCAGAGTATGGGCGACAAGCATCGTGCGGCTCTTGCTGAAGCAAAGAAGAAGCAGGATGAGATTCAGGCCCAGCTCGACGAGGCTCTAAAGAAGGTCAACCCTGAGCCGCCGAAGGACGATAAGAAAAACGAGCCTGAGGACTTGAAGGCCGTTATTGCTGCTGCGGTTGCTGAAGCGGTCAAGCCTTTGCAGGAGAAGATTAGCGGATTCGAGGGGGAATCAGCCGCCAAGCAGGTTTACAATGGAGCCAAGGATGGCTTCTTC
>JBJEBP010000277.1:0-6661 GCA_051870135.1 Candidatus Cryptobacteroides sp.
CAGTTCTTTTACTGTGACATCTTTGACATTCACGCTCACTGTGCGGTTCTGGGCGAATGAGGCCACCGAGATCAGCAACGCGCACAGAACTGTGATGCAAAGTTTTGTGACAGTGATAAATTGGTTTCTCATTTTATGGTGTTTTAGTGCGTTATTTCCTTTCGAGGTACAGATCTTTTTCCCGGATGCTCCAGTTGACAGGCAGGAGGGCGCCGAGGATATCCATTACATCTTCAAGAGGTTTATCCTTGATTGTCAATGACATACGCTTGTCAGCCAGGGAACCCAGATTTGCTTTGATTCCAATCCGGTAACGGTGCGAAATGGTCTCCAGAATATCCCTGAGCGCAACATTGTCGAAGGCAACGTCCTTCTCGAACCAGCGGCAGCACTCCTCGGCACGGACGTAGGACACTTCGGTCTTGCCGTCCTTCTTGGTGAATCTCTGGTTCGGCTTCAGGATTACGCTTTCTCCGGAGGTCTTGTCGGCGATCTGGACTGAGCCATTCTTCAGGATTACGTCGGTATTGCCTTCGCCATTGTATCCGCAGGCATTGAAAGATGTGCCCAAGACTTTCACTTCCATATTGCCGTTCATATTGATAATGAATGGCTTGCTCTCATTCCTGGTCACTTCGAAGAAGCCCTCTCCTTCCAATGTCACAGTCCTTTTCCGCCTGTTGAAACGGCTGTCGAACCTGAGATAGCTGTCTTTGTTCAGCCAAACCCGTGTTCCGTCCGGGAGGGAATACTTCCCGATATTCTCGTCGGAAGCCATAATGACGGTTTCCTTCCCGATGTCCCCGGAAATGTGTGCGGACAAGAAGCCGGAAGTGAAGATTACGGCAGCCGCTGCTGCGACAGCAACATATCCCAGCACCTTGTGCCTCCTCCGGAAGGAATGCTCCCTGCCGATTCTTCTGTGGAGGTCATCAAGGCCCGCTGGAAGGTCGAAGCCGTTCTTGTCAGCCGGAAAACTTTCCCAATGGCCTTCGAGAATCTTCAATACCCTCTCGTCATCTCCGTGGCGGGAAAGCCATTCCTTGAATTCTTCTTCCAAATCTTCCGGGATTTCCGCTCCGCTGAAAAAGAAGTCAAAAATCTGTCTGTAGTCCTCAGAACTCATTTATTCGCTTTTTTGCTTGAATGTGTATGTGCTGGAGTAGGAGCCGGCCTTTATACGGATGGTCCCAGTCCGTTCTTCTCCGGTATTGTTCGGAGAAATGCTGATGACGGATTCGCTGATTCCCTGCCCTCCCCGGGAAGGCTCAATCGTGAACCAGTCCTCCCCTTCAAGGCTCCAGTCGCAGGTCGCGAAAATCGTGACCGCTTTGGTGGCGCCCATTGCCGGCTGCGCCTGGAGGACGGTCCTGATTACGGCCGTGTCGTGAATTTCGGACTCGTTCTCTTTCTGGCAGGCCAATGCCAGAAGCAGTGGTGTGATGGCTAATAACAATGATAAACGATGTCGCATAGTGTTATTGATTTGTAATTGGTTATCCGGTTCGTACAATACATTGTTGAACCGTTTCATATAAAAGACACCCAAGTCGGGCTGTATGCTAAACTATATGACAAAAAAAGATCTCTCCACTCGCCTCGCTTGGTCGAGATGACAAAAAAAGGGGCTTTCCAGTCAGCCCCTCAAAATAAATATTTCAATGTCTTACCTCAATGTATGCCGTCCCACCCTTGTGAGATATCCGATAAGCAGTTCAGGCCTGTCGGTCTGGATCATTGAGACTCCCTTGTCGAGATATCTGCGGTAAACTTTCTCCGGGTCGCCGCTGATGAAGGCCGCGTCGTCGTCATTGCCGATGCCTCCGCAGAGCGAAGCCCAGATGGTATTGACCCATATCTTCGAGCCCTGGGCAATGATTTCCTCGCATACTTTGTCAAAGGTTCCGTCCTCAGTCTGCCAGCAAACCTCGTAGGCTAGAGGGACGACATTTCGCTCCATATAGGATTTGTAAAGTTCAATGCCGGCAGGCTTCTGGATATCCACAATCGGCATATACATCATATTGTGCTCGTGCCTGGCCTCGTGCTCGGCCACAACATCAATCGGACGCTTGCCCTTGATGAGGAGCTGGTCGGTGACCCCGAGCCTTTCGGAGATTTCGAGAACCTGGTCGTAGAACTCATAGCCCTGGTCAACATTGACGCAAATCCTGTCCTTGCATATCCACAGGGCCTCCTCGAGGGTTAGAATGCGGCAGGTGTCAGTCGCCACGCCGTGAGCCCTCTTGAGCTTGAACTGCTTCAATTCTTCCAGTGTATAGTCGCTTACCGGCCCTTTGCCGTTGGTGCAACGGTCCAATGTCCTGTCGTGGGACAGCACGAGCACGGAGTCCTTGCTCATCTTCAGGTCCAGTTCCATAATGTCGGCGCCCATATTGATGATGGACTCGATGGCCAATGCCGAGTTTTCAGGGAAATTCCGCCAGTCGCCCCGGTGACAGGCTACCACTACATAGTCCGACTTCGGATTGTGAATCTGGGCGAGAATGGCTTCCGCCCTGTTGGCATATTCAGGGGTGTTCTGACAGGCTGCCAGACCCAATGCGGCCAGCCCGATTAGGAGTATTCGCTTCATAGTATGTTGATATTAAATTACTTGCTGTTTACGTTTCCAGTTCAGTACAGGAAGAATGAATGAGATGATGGCGGCGCCGAGCCAGAAATAGCTGACGTAAGTGAAGTCGTGGACCTGGACAGTTTCGCCGGCAGCATTGACCTTCTCGATGATGTTGCCGTCCAGGAGAAGACCGGTAATGATGTTCTGGATGCCGGCTGCGGCGTATGATGCGAGGCCCACGATGCCGAGGGCTGCTCCGGTCGCCTTTCTCGGGACAAGGTCAATGGCCATGAGTCCGCCGAGGAAGGAAATCAGTACTCCGATGGCAATGCCGAAGAGCACCATTGAAGTGATTATCACCCACTTGCTGTCGCCGCCGAAGAGGAAGAGGAGCAATGCCAATGATTCCAGTACGCCTGCAACGAAGGCCGGATACTTCCTGTCGCCCTTGAAGAGCACGTCGGAGAGCCAGCCGGAGACGACGGTTCCGATGATGCCGAATATCGGGTTGATGCCGATGATGGCGGCGGCCTCTTTCAGGTCATAGCCCCTGGCTTCCTGGAGGAAGATGGTTCCCCATTCATTGATGGCATAACGGCTCATATACATAAAAGCCGAGGAGAGGGCCAGAATCCATACTCCCGGATTCTTGATGACGGCTCTTTGCATCTGCCTGGTGAATTCCCTCTGGCCAGCCTTGGCATTGTCCGCAGCTGCTTTTTCGGCCTCAAGTTCCTCACGGGTTTTCTCCCCGGCCAGAATCTCGATTGGTTCAAGGCCCTTGCTCTCTGGCGTGTCGTGGAGGAAAAGCAGGATGAGTGCAAGCCCGATAATGCCCGCTATTGCCGCCCCGAAGAATCCCCATTTCCAGCCGAAAGCCGCAACGATGGAGCCTACGAAGACGAACGAGAGACCTTCGCCAATGTTGTGGGAGGCGCTGAAGAAGCCGTAGAATGTGCCCCTGACCTTCAATGGGAACCATCTTGACAAGGAAACGATTGAAGACGGCGCTCCCATGGACTGGGCCCAGCCGTTGAGTCCCCACATTATTGCAAAAGTGAAGAAGACAATCGATGAGGATATGCCGGCCCCTACCGCTGAGGCCCCGATCACGCCCATAAGGAAGTTGGCGGCTACCGAGATGGTGAGGCCCAGGGCCATGAAGCGCTTTACGTTCGAGGCATCGGCAAGGAAGCCGTTGACCAGCTTGCCTACCGCGTACATCCAGTAAAGACAGGCTCCTATGATACCGAGCTGGGTGGCGTTGAGGAGGCCTGCATCAATGAGAGGCTGCTTCATCACGCCCATTGACAGGCGGCAGACATAGTACAATGCATATCCGAATGTGACAGTGAGGAATGTCTGCATCCGCAGTTTCCTGTAGCATTTGTCCTGCTCCGGTGCAGGTACTTTCACGGATGATGGTCCGCTGATTTTAAAGTAATCCAGGAAGGACATATTGGCGGTCAATTTTAGTTGTGTCGTGGTTATGGGTGCAAATATAGTTATACTATTCCGTTCCACCATTATATGACACGTCAAACTGCCGATATGCTAAATATGATTTGACGAATTATTTGCAACCGGGTTGCGTTCGGGATTACTTAACTTCGCAAAGATATAATACTGCACATCAAATAATATGAAGAAGTTGAGTTATTTTCTGGCAGCCGCGTTGGCGGTGTTTGCGCTGAGCTCTTGTGGAAGCAGGGGCCACGGAACTGATCCCAAAGATGCCCATGAGCACGAGACTGAACATGCTCACGAAGAAGACCACGACCACGATCACGATACGCACAGCCACGAGTCGGAAACCCACGCTCCCGGCATAATTGAATTTTCACCTGAACAGGCCGAAGCTGCCGGACTCCAAACCGAGACAGTCAAGGCCGGACCTTTCAGCCAAGCGATAAAGGTCAGCGGAGAAATCCTCCCGGCTCAGGGCGACGAAATGACAGTCGTGGCCACCACTTCCGGCATTGTCACATTCTCCAACGGCCTGACATCCAGGACTCCGGCCATCCTTCCCGGGACGGCGGTCAGGGCCGGGAACGCATTCGCCTGGATATCTTCCAGGAACATGGCCGAGGGAGACCAGGCAATGAAGGCCAAAGCAATGCTGGACGCAGCTGAAAAAGAATACGGAAGGGCAGCGGCACTTGTGGAGTCCGGTGCCATTTCAAGGAAAGAATACGAGCAGGCCGAGCTTGACTATGTCAATGCCAAGGCCGCCTACCAGGCATACGAAGGCCGTGCCGCAGAGGCTGGGGTCGCCGTCAAGGCCAATCTCACCGGCTACATAAAAGAAGTGTATGTCAATGAAGGCGACTACGTCAATGCCGGCCAGGCCCTCGTCACCATCACCCAGAACCGCCGGCTCCAGCTCAGGGCCGACGTTCCCCAGAAATATTACACCGCATTGCGCAATGTCAGCGATGCCAATTTCCGCCCTTCATATTCGGACAAGACCTACAGCGTCAAGGCACTGGGCGGAAGGCTTGTTTCCACCGGCCGTACCTCCGCAGGCTCATTCTACATTCCGGCAATATTTGAATTTTCCAATACCGGGGACTTCGTACCCGGCTCATATTCAGATATTTATCTGACAGGTACCGCGGAAGAGGGGGTAATTACAGTCCCTGAGACAGCATTGCTCGAGGAACAGGGCGTCTATTCCGTATTCATAAAAATCTGCGATGAGGAGTACCGCAAGCAGGAAGTCCATACCGGTCGCACAGACGGACTCAGGAGGGAAATTCTCTCCGGACTCAATGAAGGAGACCAGGTAGTGACGGCCGGAACAGGCCAGGTCCGCCTCGCATCAATGTCAGGAGTCATTCCGGAAGGACATTCACATAATCATTGACGCCTATGCTGGACTATATCATAAAATTCTCATTGCGGAACCGCCTCCTTGTCCTTGC
This sequence comes from Candidatus Cryptobacteroides sp., assembly GCA_051870135.1. Lineage (GTDB taxonomy): Bacteria > Bacteroidota > Bacteroidia > Bacteroidales > UBA932 > Cryptobacteroides. The sequence goes on from JBJEBP010000277.1 coordinate 5,503, forward strand.
CGGTGCGGTCCTCCTGTTCGTGGGAGGCTTGTACACCACATACAATATGGATGTGGACGTGTTCCCGGACCTCAATGCCCCGACCGTCGTGGTAATGACGGAGGCGGCCGGAATGGCCCCTGAGGAGGTCGAGAGACTGGTTACCTTCCCGGTAGAGACGGCCGTCAACGGAGCCACCGATGTAAGGCGTGTCAGGTCATCATCCACGACCGGATTCTCCGTCGTCTGGGTCGAATTCGACTGGGGCACAGATATTTACAGGGACAGACAGATAGTATCCGAAAAGCTGGCAGAAGTCAGCGGATCCCTCCCTCCGACCTGCGGAAAACCGACCCTTGGCCCCCAGACCTCCATTCTCGGGGAAATGATGATAATCGGTCTCCGCTCCGATTCCACCTCACTCCAGGACCTCAGGACCATAGCCGACTGGACCATCAGGCCGAGACTCCTTTCATTGGGCGGAGTGGCCCAAGTAACTGTTCTTGGCGGAGATATAAAGGAATACCAGATTCTCCTCTCTCCCGACAAGATGAAACATTACGGGGTCAGCCTCGGGGAAGTCCTCAATGCTGCCGGCGACTCGAACCGTGACTCCAACGGCGGGGTTATCTACGAGTATGGCAACGAGTACATTATCTGCGGAGTCCTTTCCACCTCCGACCTCGAATCCATTGGCCAGACCGTGGTAAAACTGGAGGGCGACGCTCCTATAACCCTCTCGGACATAGCTGAAATCAAGGTCGGAGCCAAGACCCCTAAACTCGGAACAGCCTCGCACAGGGGTGAACCGGCTGTGCTTATGACTGTTACCAAGCAGCCGGACGCCAGCACCATTGACCTGACAGCCAAGCTGGATGCGGCAATGGAGGAAATCCGTCACCAGATTCCATCCGACATTGAAATACATACCGACATCTTCCGCCAGCAGAGATTCATAGACAGTTCCATCGACAATATCAAGAAGTCCCTTCTCGAAGGCGGTATCTTCGTGGTAATCATACTCTTCCTTTTCCTGATGAATGTCAGGACCACGGTCATCTCCCTCGTCACCATACCATTGTCCCTGCTCGTGTCGGTGCTGACATTGAAATTCCTCGGCCTCACTATGAATACGATGAGCATCGGAGGAATGGCCATTGCAATCGGCTCCCTCGTGGAC
>JBJEBP010000278.1:0-6651 GCA_051870135.1 Candidatus Cryptobacteroides sp.
CGCCGCGCCTTCACAATCCTACACCTTTGTTGCACTGTTCACTTGAATTGGGGAAGTTAAATAATTCACATTCAAATAATATGTATATGACTACCGCCACTACAAACAAGAGGCCTGCGGAATCCGCAAGCCCCCTGTTCAGACATTGGCGGGAATACCGCCGCAAATTCCAAATTAGAACTCAGTCAGGACACCGGTCTGGGCCTCAAGGAAGGCCTTGACTTTCTGGACCTTGTCCTCCGGCATTGTGCGGCCTACCTGGAACTTGGCCATCTTGGAGACAGCCTCTTCGAGAGTCTCCACGCTGCCGTCGTGATAGTATGGCCAGGTCAGGGCTACATTCCTCAGGGAAGGAGTCTTGAAGCGGTATCTGTCACGCTCCACTCCGGTCTGGGCCCAGCGGCCGTTGTCTCCGTCGGTAAGGCCGGACTTGAGAGTCAGCTCACGGTCCTCGAAATAATTGGCCCTCTGGCCCATAAGCTCGTATGAGAGACCTCCCATATTGACTCCGGCGTGGCAGGTGGCGCAGCTGTAATCCTTGAAGATTGCATAGCCCTCGATCTGCTCGGCTGTCATTGCCTCCTTGTCGCCCTTGAGATAAAGGTCAAACGGGCTGTCCGGAGTGAGGAGAGTCTTCTCGTACTCTGCGATGGCATCGGTGATGGTAGCCTGGCAAAGTCCCTCTGGATATACTTCAGTAAATGATTTTGTAAATTCCTTGTCCTCTGCTATGCGTGCCGCAATCTCATCGAAATCCTTGCTGCCCATCTCAACAGGATTGAGAGGCGGACCGCCGGCCTGCTCGGCGAGAGTGGCTGCACGGCCATCCCAAAACTGGACAAAATTGAATACGGCATTGAAAGAAGTCGGTGCATTTACACCGCCCTCCTGGCCATAGATACCGTCGGAATACCTTTCATTGTCAACGCCTGCGGTCTCGATTGAGTGGCAGGAAGCGCAAGAAATGGTACCGTCGCCGGAAAGCCTTGTGTCATTGTAGAGAACCTTTCCGAGAGCAGCCTTGGCAGGGTCATAATCCACCTTGTAAGGGATAGGACGGATAGGCTCATTAGCGAACTCCGGACAAGCGAGAGGGTTCGGATAATATGCTGTGCGGAGATCCCTGACTCCGGCGAGCACTGCCGCCTTCTTGGCGGAGGTCACGGATGAACCCCAGTGGATGAGATAGTACTTGGCCAGCGGCATTGAGCCGTCCAGGGTCACGTCCTCTACCTTGGCGAGGTCCACCTCGTTCGGGGCGGTCCCGTTCTCGAGAGCGGTCTTCAGCGGAACAATGTCGAAAACCGCATAGCCCCCGTCAATGTCCTTGCGGATGAGATTCTTGGCCACAGGAAGATTGGCATAGAACGGAAGGTTCGGTTCCGATGAATGACAATCCATGCAGCCTCCGTCATTGATGACCTGAAGCATCTGCGCATCCGATGACAGACTCTTGTCAGGAGCGCAATTGACGGCACGGTAAACCACGGCGAGACCCACCACGAGCACACCGGCGCCAATCAGAAGTTTGGATGTTAGTTTCATAATGTATAGTGTTTGAGTTAGTTGCTTCTTGTGTAAACGTGCTGGCTTTCCCGGGCCGAAGGGAGGTAATTGACTCCCCACCAGCACATCTGGAGACCGATAAAGCCGGCAATCAGCAAGGCTGCGAGGGTCTTGAGCCCGAATTTCCGGTGAGCAAGCCGCAAATGTATATATATCAGGTAAATGCACCAAGTCACTGCCGCCCAGGTTTCCTTCGGGTCCCAGTTCCAATACGTTCCCCAGGCCTGCTTGGCCCAGAGAGAGCCGCTCAGCATTCCGAGGCTCAGGAAGGCCAGGCCAATGTAAACGAGGGTGTCGGCTGCGGGGAGATATTCCTCAGTTTTCCGGAACAATGTCACGCAGGCGAGTATGAATGCGCAGCCCAACACGGAATAGGAGAACATATACACCGTCACGTGCGGGATGAACCACCAGCTCTGGAGGGCCGGCATCAGGGATTCATCGTGAATCTCCGGTTTGAGGAGATTGAGCAGGATGAAGACGGAGGCCACCACCAATGAGAATGCCGGTATCCATTTATATCCCCATCTCATATAGGTCAGCATTGCCGAGAGCATCATAAAGAATGAATACCAAAGCCTGGTCTCCCCCGTTGTCCTGAGCGGCGGGCGGCCAAGAGTTACCCAAAAACCGATGATGAAGGCCAGATATACCAATATGCCTGCGGCAATGAGGGAGAGCGCAGTCTTCCTTCGGGAAAACATTGCTGCAGCCGAGCCTCCTGCCCAGAGAAGGACGGCAACGATGGCGAAGACTATGAAAACCTCCCAGGTCATGATCTTTCCTCCTTCTTTACGGCACCTTGTACAAACATCAGCACGCTCCCGAGCATCATCATTACGATTCCGGCCCAAATCACATATTTCCAGGGCTGGCTGACGATTTCCACAATGCAGTATTGCGGTTCCGCATTGTCCCGGTCATAGCCTGTGAGATAAATATCCTCCGAAAATGACAGCCTGTAAGGATGGTTCACCATCAGGTCCGCCTTCTTCCCGTCCACGTCAATGACGGCATTGTAGTTCCGCACTTTCCCGTTCCTGTCCAGTTCGACATTGAAACTGTCCAATGACATTGCCGCAGGCAGGGCGACTAGGCCGCCGCTCCTGGAGACAGCCTCACGCACCGGTTCCCCGGAAAGTATTGTCCGGGAAACATTATGGTCCGGGGCGCCGAAGAAGCAGCCCACGAGGGCAACGAGAACGCCCAAATGATTGAGAATGAATCTGATACCCTTCTTCCGGCAGGTCAGCAACACCACGAAGACATTGGCCATCAGCAGCATTGATATAAAAATGAACCACCAGGTCCGCTGTACGTTCCGGATGCCCGGAAACGGTGCCGCGTCCGCATCCTGCCTTGTCAGTCCAAGAATGAGGCAGCAGATGAGGAAAGCCGCGATGAGGACAATGCTGGTGCTGCCGGATGCAAGCCATCTGGACAATGCTGAATCCGGTTTCTCCCTCCAAAGGACCCACAGGCCGGCAAGGGAGGCGAAGAGCAGGGCAGCATTGACCGGAAATGCAAAAGCCTCCGCCGGGAAGAACCCTGCGAATGCCTGTATCAGCAAGCCTGAAAGACATACCGTCAATACTATCAGCGCACTCCTCTTCATACCTGTTTCGTAAACATACAAATATATGAATTTTCCGGGTTTGTTGTTTTTAGAAATTAAAATTATTGCATCGGGCTTTGGTACGGAAATCATAATGCATTTCCCGTACTGGCCGCAGACCCAGTCATTGAGGCGTGGCTGTCAAGCAGCAGTCTCACCTTATGGTTACTATCGTTACGCCGGCAGGGCCGGGAGTCCAGATGCAGCTTAGGGCATAGACTTCATCTATCTCCTTCCTTATCGAATCCCTGAGGATACCGTCACCAACCCCGTGAATGAAGGATATCCTCATTCCCCTGTGTTTCATGTACTTGTGCAAAATGCTCTTGAAATATTCCAGCTGATATGCCAGTTCGAAGCCTTTCGGGGCATCATATCCGGACGGGATCTTTTCTATGTGCAGGTCAATTGAGATTTCATTGGGAAGGGCCGCGGGTCTGTCCCGCTCCTCCTTGCGCTTGTTCCCGCCACCTACACTTTCCATCAACCTGGAGTCTTCCGCCGCATCATTGACAATAAAGTCATTGAACCCGGCTTTGAAAAGCAGTCCGTCAATCTCTATTTCGACGCAGTCCTTGTGCACGTGGCGGAGAATCCCCCTGTCATTGGAGTCCATCAATGTTACCGTACACCCAGGGCGGAGGCCGCGCTCCTTCGCCGTCCTCTCACCTTCCAATTGATTCTTAGGCTTATTGACTACCGTGCGGCTGCGCCTCTTCTGCTGCGGCACGGCATCTTCAGCCCCGGAGTCTTTCTTCTCCATTTCCTTCTTCAGCGCTTTCAACGCCGAAAATTCATTGAACTTGTCCCTCATCATTCATTGATTTGCAGAAATATCAATAAGCGACAACATTTTCAGGCAACATCGCATTCCCGACATCATCTTTCGGTGCATTTTTCAGAAACAGGACCGGCACGACAGTGTAATCCTTGGCAAACGGCAGCAGATTGGCTTTACGGAGAAGTTCTTCTGTCAGCATTTTGCCATTCTCTTGATTCGTCCATTTGCACTTTCCTACCAGCAGATATTTTTTATCAAGCGATTCAGCCATCACATCAATCTCTATTTGTTCCGGTTTATTATTCTCATTGACAATCGATCCCCACCAGCGTTTTGCCTTCCCGTAAACAATTCCATTGACCATATTTCCTGTTACTGCATCCCTGCATAGTTTTTCCCAATGCATACTTACATATTCCGGGAAATGAGCTGCCAAAGCCTGTTCCAATGGCAGGCAACGGCCAAGTTCAATGAATGAACGGTTGGGCACGACAAACTTATAATAGAATGCCATAAACGGGTCTGCAATCTTATAAAGGCTCTTTTTTGCATTCTTTTCGTCAATCCCGAAAGGCACGTCCTTCTCAAGAAACCCGAGGTCAATGAGTTTCTTCAATGGGCGTGACAGATTGGTTGCCGGCTCATCGCATCTGGCTGCAATCTCAGAAAGACGATTTGCACCGGAGCCTATATAGGACATAATCGTAGAAGTCTTGACCAAATCCTTTATATCATCTTGAAACAGTTTTGCCGGTTCTTCGTAAAGAATGCCATTTACCGAGAAGATATTGTGCCACAACGCATCTTCAAGCGAATTTCTGCTTTCCCTCAGTTCCCAATAACGAGGCACACCACCCCACACAGCATACTCTTCAATGGAACTCACCGCATCAAGGTGCAAAGCCTCCTGAATATACGGCAAGCGTATAGGCGCAAGCCGCATTATTTCATCTGCACGGCCATAAAGAGGTGCAGTGGAATCCAGAAAGATTCCGTACATCATATTTTGTGATGACCCGCAAAGCACAAGATTATACTTAAGCTGCTTTTCATCAACCAGTTTCTGCAACACTGACGGCAGTTCCGGAGATTGCTCCACCAAATATGGGAATTCATCCAGACATAGAGTGAAACGCTTGTCCATCCTATGATTGACAGCACGGAACATGGACTCCCAATCAGGATAAGTCACTTTATCAAAACCCCGGCAACACTTGTGCTACCACCTTTGCAAGCAATGCTCTCTGATGCCGTTCTTCCGAACGGTCGGCAAGAAAAAATACATCACTGTCCGCCAACACCCTTTTGACAAGCGTTGACTTGCCCAATCGTCTGCGGCCGTACAATACGACCAAGGAAGACTTGTCTCTTGAAAGAGCCTCCCTCAGACGTTTCGCTTCTTCTGTTCTATCTACGAACTTCATGCTCAAAAAACATTATGCTATGCAAACATAATGTTTTTATATCATAATACAAAATATTATCTTTGCTGCGATAAACAGTATTGTGGTATGGAAACACCTGACATAGAGACGTCGACCCGGGAGGAGAGGCTTGAATTCGTAAGGAAAGAGTTCATCTCGGCAATTTGCCCCATCTGCAGGTGCATGTTATCCGTATTAATCAATGTTCATTTTTGTACTTTATCCGTATTAGAAAAGTATAAAATTCGTAGATTATCCGTATTAGTTTCATCCGATTTGATTATCTTTCTGACTTTTGCAGGATTTTGTACTAAAAAATCATAAACACTTGAAAATTAACCAATAAAGCACTTGAATTGTCGTTAGTGTTTAGTACTTTTGTACTAATATTTACAGCGACATCCATGAAGACAGGCAGACCGGCTAAGGCCAATACGATATACAAGGTAAGCATCCACAACAATGGCGGACGGAAGTATGCTTCGACGCAACGCAACCATTCACTGTATTATGATTTCCGCACATACTATCATACAAATATAATCATCTTTTCCGGAATCAAAATGTTATCTTTGTCCTGTCTTCCGGGACGTCACGGCAGAACACAGAAAAAGTTTGCCACCGACAAATGAACAGTACTGTTCAATTGGAATGGCAAGATACAAATACAGTAACAACAATTAACGAACAGAAATTATGAATGAGACAACAGCAAAGGTTCTCGAGACCATGCGCAGCGCAGGCAGGCCTGTGTCTGCCGGTGAAGTGGCCACTCTTTCCGGACTCGACCGCAAGGAGGTAGACAAGGCATTCGCCCAGCTGAAGAAGGACGGAGCCATCGTGTCGCCAATCCGTTGCAAGTGGCAGCCTGCCGAGTAAATCGGATATGCACAAAACAGAAGAGGAGGTCAAATGGCCTCCCCTTTGTTATTTGGGTTCATTTCAACTGCTTCGATACTCCGAGTAAAATTCGTATTTACTTCATTGGATTCTTCTTTGCCTTCGGCTTGGGAAGTGCAGGAAGAGTTGCCTTTATCAAGCTAACAATATAATCCCGGTCATCAACGTCCGTGATGTAGAAATATTCCTTGGCCCCGTCATAAGGCGGACGAAGAATCACTTCCTTCAGTAAAGCTTTTCCGGGCTCTGTTACCTTGAGGTAGAAGTTGTTATCACAGATCAAACCGAACAGGATGCCATCGCAATAAACGCAATAGTCTCCCATCATCTTTTTTACAGCGATTTCCCCGGCACCAGCGCACTGG
>JBJEBP010000279.1:0-6623 GCA_051870135.1 Candidatus Cryptobacteroides sp.
GCCCGTACGACTGTAAGGTTGGGATTGCCTGCCGGGATGTTTTCAATGTTGCGTGAGATTGCTGTCACTTTGTGACCACGGAGCAGTGCTTCATTCAGGATGGCGGAACCGACGAATCCGCTTGCTCCAATCAATACTATGTTCTGCATAATTCGTGATATTTTGTTTGTTGTCCATATGACTATAAAAAATGCTCTATCATAATGATAGTGTAAATCTGAAATATATTTAGTTAATATACAAGAAGTTACAATATGGTAACAAACTTACCTCCAACTCACTATTGTTGAAAATCAGGGTTTTACCGTGGCGAAGAATCCAATATGAATTTCTCCACGACATGGGCTACGCCGTCTTCCTGATTGGACCAGGTTATGTAGTCTGCTTCGTCCTGCACCTCTTTGGAGGCATTGGCCATGGCTACACCCAATCCGGCGTAGCGTATCCAACCCAGGTCATTGTATCCGTCCCCTACGGCAATCACTTCGGTTCTGTCAATGCCCAAGGTGGAAATCAGCTTGTCCAAAGAATTGGATTTTTCAATGCCCGGAGGCACGCATTCGAGGAAAAAGCCACTGGAACGATAAACACTGAGCTTGTCGGGATATTTGCCGGAAAGTGATTTTTCCAGTTCATGGAGCGGCTTGGGATCGCCCACGATAAGGCATTTGTTGACAGGATGCTGAACTTGTGATGGGAAATCATTGAATTCGACCACAGGCATCTTGTTTATGAAGGCCTCGTGGAGGACGTATTTGTTTTTCTTGCAGGATGCCGCGATGGCTTCCCCCTGATAGGTCAGGATTTCCATTCCTGCAGCTACGGATTCATCATAAAGGACGGGCACGAGTTCCGGATCCAGCATCTGATTGAATACGGTTTTGCCGCTGCGGCAGGAAATGATGGACCCGCCATTGTAAGCAAGAATGTAACCGTCGTACTTCTCCAGCTGCAGCTGCCGTGCAAGCGGGACAATGCCATAGGTTGGCCGTCCGGAAGCCAGCACCACTTTCACTCCACGGCTTTGTGCCAGCATGAGCGCATCTGATGTCCGAGGCGTAATTTCCTTGTTGTCATTGGTCAGAGTGCCGTCCAGATCCAGCACGATCATCCTGAAATTCACTTGCGAATCCATATTATCCCCATTTCTTAAGAATCCCTTTGAACTGCTCATCCGTCATCATTTTGTCCTGCCGGTATAGGCTTCGGATGCGGAATTGTCAATCTCAGCCTCGAAGAAAGCATTCTGAGCTTTCTCGAGGTCATGATACCAAGGCTGTTCACTCTCGGTGACCTGAATCACAAACAGTTTCAGCTGCTTCTTGTGCCAGTTGACCATACAGTTGGTTCCCCAGGCACCTCCGTGTCCGAACCAAGAGTCCTCGGTGTCCACAATCGGAGCGAAAAAGCCGAGCGAGTAGCCATCCATATTATCAGCTCTTGTAGAGCATGCAAGAATTGATTTCACCGTCTCCTCTTTCAGAATCCTGACCCCGTTATCTCCCATTCCGAGATTCATGAGCATCTTGTAGAATTTCAATTGGTCATTGGCTGTCGTCCAGAGGCCTGCACCGGCGGATGCGAACACATGTGAGTCATTGTACGGTCTCTGCTGCCAAGGGTCCTCGATGACATATTCCGCCTTACCTCCATTCTTGGTCTTGTACATCTCGACCTGGGTCTTGAGCTGCTTGTCATTAGGCCAGAACCAGGTGGACTTCATCCCGAGCGGATCGAGCACGGTCTGCTTGAGGTACTGTTCCCACTTCATTCCCGTGACTTCCTCGATTACTGCAGCAGCGATGTCGATGCCTGTATTGGAGTATAATACCGAGGTCCCCGGCTCGAAACATATCGGTGAATCAGCAGCGACTGCGGCCACCTGACGGATAGGAGCCCCGCCAGACCAACCGCCTCCGCGGACATCTTTCCTCTTGACGCTAGCCTCGAAAGGGAAGCCTCCCGTATGATTGAGCGCCATCCTGATTGTCAGCGGATTCCTGGCCTTGCGCAATATCCTCAGGCTGTCGGACTTTATTTCCTGTACCCATAGGTTCTTGAACTCAGGTAGGTATTTCGATACAGGGTCATCGAGGCTGACCTTGCCCTCCTCCACGAGCTTTGCCATCGTCACGCCACAGAATCCCTTGGTCTGCGAGCATTGCATGAATACATCATCCATAGTGATCTTCCTTCCGGCGGCAATGTCGGAATAGCCGATGCAGGCGATTTCCTCCACCCCGTCATTGTAAAGCACGCTGATTGCCCCCGCGAGCTGTCCGCTTTCAACATAAGGCATGAGCGCAGTCTCCACGAATCCAGGTGTCTTGTCAGCATTGTCACAGGACGTAATGCATAACCCTGTCAGAATCAGGGCTGTCAGAAATGATTTTTTCATACGATCAAAGAGTTTCTTGTTCTGTATCATATTGTTTGTCAGTTTTGTCGGTGGAGCAAACCAAATTTTCCAAAATTACGAAAACTTCCTCACTTCCGGAAATCTGAGTTCGTAAAACAGATAATCCTGATATAAGAGGTTGATATCAAGGAGCGGCTGCATATCTGTGACCTGTTTTTTTCGTAGGATGTCGTCCCTGCTGCATATAAGGTTAACACTATAAAAATCGCCATTTTGTAGTCCATTTTTACATAAAATTCGCCAATCAAATAATTATGATTTTATTTGCACTTAAATTTAGGTAGTGTTTCATCGAGTGTGTCCATCGCCGGCACGTTGACAGCGGCTCAATCCCGGAAAGAATCGAATGCTCCGCAGCCCGCAACGTCCTGCTGCACAACCTTCCAGACAGATTCACATCCGAAGATATGCAGGCTCTCTCAACAAAGCTCGGCAAATCCATACGCACCATCCAGCGGCAGGAACGCAGAGCCATCCAGAACGGTCAAGTAAAAGAATTATACAAAGGAAGATACGACAAAGTGGATGATTATTGATCCTCTGCCAAGATATAACAGGTATTCTTGCTACCGTCCTCGCCTTTCACCAGGATTCCCTTGCCAATCAAATCATTGATGTCACGAAGGGCGGTAGCTTGAGAAGTCTTGCATATTTTGGCCCACTTCACACTGGTAAGTTTGCCCTCGAATCCGTCCCATAAGCGGTTCACTACCTTTACCTGACGCTCATTCATCGCCACATCACGATGCTCCTGCCAGAACATAGACTTTTTCACAACGCGGCTTACGGTGTCTTTGCTTCGCTCCATTGCGGCCTTCAGTGTCCGAAGGAACCACTCAAGCCACAGGGTAATATCAACGTCCCCCACCGTGGTCCTTTCCAGAGCATCATAGTATCCGTTCTTATTCCTGAGGATTTCTGCGGACATACTATAGTAGCGATGAGGCATACCGTCAGAGCGGGACAGCAGCATATCGGTGATGGTCCTTGTCAGACGGCCGTTCCCATCATCAAACGGATGGATAGCCACGAACCACAGGTGAGCGATTGCGGCTTTCAGGACAGGATCAGAATCAGTATCGTTCTCATTATTGACCCAGTCCAGGAACAACGCCATCTCCTTGGGAACATCAGCCGAAGAGGGCGCTTCGTAGTGAACCGTCTCCTTGCCAAACGCCCCTGAGACAACCTGCATCGGCTCTTCTCCAACTCTCCAGCCTGCCACTGTTATCGGATGAATACCGCTACGCCCCGTAGGAAACAAAGCAGCGTGCCAATTGAACAGACGCTGCTCGGTCAAATCTTCAGAGTAATTGCGGACCGCATCAATCATTACCTGCACAACACCATCAGTATAGTGGTCAGGCTCAGGAAGGCCTTCGGTTGAAATACCGAGATGCCTCGCAACAGAAGAACGCACCCTGTCCGCATTCAGTAAAATCCCTTCTATCTCATTGGACCGGATAACATCTTCGGTCATAACGTCAAGAGATGTCCTGGATTGAATATCAAACCCGAGTCCCTCCATCATTCCGGCAATCCGGCCTTCCAAAAGACGCACTTCGGAAAGCAGATTCAGTATTTTATCAGACTCCCAACGGAACTTGGGCCACCCGGGATATTGCCAAATATAGTATGGTCTCATAACTCTCTCATTTCTCAGCAAAAATAATGAAATGAAGCGAATCCGACAAATATTCTCTTCAAAATTTGAATAGAATATGGAAACATTCACTTCACACTGTTATATTTACAAAAAAGTGGCATCTTTACCACGAATTAGAAAACATTTGCTCAATGAGATTTAAGTCACCTACGGACAGACCGAGCTACTCCTTCTCTTCGGCAAGGTTACAGGCGAAGCACAGATGAAAGACCTCGAAGAAATGCTTTGATATGCCACAATTTTTCGGAAGCTATTGTTAACTTTACTGTCATTATGGCTAAGAACTACTTTAAATCATATATTTGGCTTCTGGAGACGCTCCAGAGCAGAGGGCCCCTGACTTTGAAGGAAATCCAGAAATTATGGATGAACAGCAGCATCAATGAAGACGGCAAGGAACTGGTGGCACGCACGTTTGCGAATCATATCCTATCAATAGCAGACTTCTTCGGAATCGATATCGTATGTGACCGCAGGAACAACACGTATTACATAGAAAATACGGAAGACCTCAATGGCAGCGGAATTCGCAACTGGATGCTCAATGCCTTGAGTCTCAATTCCCTTCTTGCAGAAAGCGCAAGCCTTCACGACCGCATCTTTTTTGATGAAGTGCCGTCAAAAGACAAGTTCCTCTCCGTCATTATCCAGGCGATTCGGGATGGTAAGAAAATCGAAATCCGTTATCAAAGCTTCAGGAAGGACTATGAGGACCATTTCGTCTTTGAGCCATATTTTCTGAAGGAATTCAAGCGCAGATGGTATCTGTATGGATATAAAGGCGATCCGAATGGATGCAGAATGCTGGCGCTGGACAGAATGATAACTGCGACTGTCACCACTGAAGACTTCGAATTGCCGAAAGGATTCTCAGCAGAAGCTTACTTCGGCAGCATCTACGGAGTTAGAGTATATCAGGATATGAAGCCGGAGAAAGTCCTTCTCAAGGTATCACCAATGCAGGCAAAACACTTCCGTTCGCTCCCGCTGCACCGAAGCCAGGAAGAGATCGAGACACATGAAGACTATAGCATCTTTTCGTATTATCTGACTACGGACTATGATTTCAAGCAGGACGTGCTGTCGTTTGGGGATACAGTTGAAGTGCTTGAGCCGTCAACCCTGCGCAACAGCGTGGCTGAAACAGTAAAACAGTTAAACTCTAAATACAATTAATGATTATGGCAGAAATGGGTCTTGGTTATGGAAGCGAGTATCAATTGATGCGCTTTCTCGGTCATCACAGAAACGAATTGGATACAATGATTCAGAAAGAAACAGGAATCTCCGGAGATGTCCATTGGTTGGATTATCCTTATAATGACGAAAGGATTTCTGGAGATGGAGAGTGGATAGGTATTGAATGTTTCGAAGGACTGGAAAAGTATGCAGAGATAAAGAAGGAATGGAAAGGGTTCTGGCCTCAGAGAGGCACAGCAATGAATTGGGATGGAGTCTTTACAATTGGTGACACTTGGTTCTTTGTTGAAGCCAAGGCGCACAAAGATGAGTCCTATCAAAAGTGCGACGCCTCAGAGGCAAGTAAAGGCAAGATCAACCAAGCATTTGCTAAGACGAAAGATTGGCTTGATGTTAAGCCCGAGACAAATTGGGTAGAATCCAACTGCTACCAGTTGGCAAACCGCCTTGCATTCTTATACTTTTGCCACCAGTGCCAGATAGAGGCAAAACTTGTCTATATCGGATTTGTAAAAGGATTCCGCAGAAAGAAAGATGAAATCCAAAAAGCCGATGACTGGGTGAAAGTCTGGAATGAAGAACTTGAGACACTCGGGGTAGATGTTCAGCGTGTAAAGGAAAAGGGCTATATTTACTTCATTCATCCCGATTGCGAAAAGTAAAACGAATGGAGATAATCTTGGATACCGGCTGCAAGTTATTTGCCTTCTCCGACACCCACGGCAGCCATAGGGACCTGCAGGTACCGGAGAATGTTGATATTGTGATTTGTGCCGGCGATGCAGTAGAGAACAACCTTTGAAGACTGTGATGGTGTAATTATCGCATCCATTTCAGGGGATTTGTCGACATACTCAACTTCATTATGAAGGCAAAACCCAAGTACCATCTATTCGGCCATATTCACTCCACTTCTGGAGAATATGTGCAATTTGGAGACACAAAATGCATAAATATCGCATAAAATTATAGCTTCTGCCGAATTTTTGCAGAAATATTCGCTATTATTTGCAAAAAATTAGAACATGAACGAATTCATAACAGAAATCCCCAACCTCGAGAAGGGCAAAGTTTACACTATCAATGTGAGTGACTCCGAGAGTGCAGTCAACGTAATCAGGGAGCTGGTTTACCGTCTATGCGTCACCTATAACTCATCTGTGGGTTATATTGGACTGAATGGTAACACAGATACCGTCAGAGAGCAATGCAGTGATTGGAAGTCAGCGGCAGTATTATACTGCATTAAACAGAACAATCCAGATTGCGGCACGGTAATTCGCAAGATGGAAGGCATGTACAACAGAAGGTTTGTCCGTGCATTCATCATAGATGGAT
>JBJEBP010000280.1:0-6577 GCA_051870135.1 Candidatus Cryptobacteroides sp.
CTCAGGCCGTTCAGACGATGGTTCTATATAGTCCTATTGGTTGGGAAAGTTTTATATAATCAAACTCGTAGATATAGCCCAACGATGCAATAAACTCCATCTCACGGGCATAGCCTCCACAATCATAGAATTCAAAAAACGGAAAGTAAGGAGCCCGATCATAGACATCTATTGCCTCCAATAAAATTCCAATTTTCAATGTTCCATCTCCACTCCAGAATAAACTCTCCATTCCGCAAACAAATGCGTGAGCAGAGGCATAAGGAAAGTTACGCCATAGTTCCTGCACCCTTTGCGGAACTTTATAACAATTTCTCTTCAAATATTCACTCGCCTGAAGGCACAAAGTCCTGGTATCGGCTTCAATTCTCATAACCATACTATTCAGCAATTTGACTTCTCTTCCCCATCTCCTTAACGCACCAGTCCACCACGCAGAGCAGCATGAATACCAGGGAGCGGGTTAGGTAGCGGAGTTCTCCGTTATTTACGGCACTTTGATATTCGATAAAATTCTTATTCTGCTTTTTGTCTTCAATCTGGGCATCGTCGCCATCGTTTTCATTGTTTTCTTTCAACCAAGCGTGGGAGCCTGAATTGACGACACCATTTATAGCATAGATATATTTTTTGATATATTCTGGAATATCTTTCCTGTCTTTTATGTATTTCCCGCATTTACTGTCAGACCCGCGCAAATCTTCCGGCAGCATCTTCATCTCCATCATTCTCTCGAATATACATTCGAGTATACTGCGAATTTGATTCAGGCGTTCGCCTTCTTTGTATTCTCCACGCTCTGCAGAAGCGATTAGATTTACAAGCACATGGCTGAAATTAAGCTTCTTGTCATCGAAAATCACGAAAAGGTCAGAATAATCCTTTCTAATGGCTTCCTTTCTAAACTCCATCCATTTATCAAGGAGATCAGAAATCTGATTTTGTTGCAGATGCGCCACTTGCGTAGGATTGTCGTGAGCCTCATTCGCTATATAACGAATGTATTCTTCCGGCAGATGAACATTGTGGCAGAAAATGAGGGGAAGAAAGCAGAGAGCAATGTCTTTCTGTTTATTGTCTCCCTTCTTTTTGCCTATACAAGTTGCATAGTATTGGCAATCAGGATGCTGTCTCACATGATTGTAGACTCTTATTATAGCTCTCTCAATCGAAGATATCGTCAAAGAATCAATATGGAGAGCCTTGCCTCCAAATTGCCTTTTTACATCGTCTCCACCAATAACATACTGATTATACCCAAGATGCTTCACACTGCGTGGGGCTGGTTCAGGAATAGCCATATAAATAATATGTTTGTTATAGTTTATGATATAGACTTCCTTATCGTCCGTAATTTATGAACTTTTCAATTCACTCTGTGGTTCAAATTTGGTTCAAATAATAGTGATAGGTTTGGTTTCTGTTTACAAACTATCCCATTAACGCCTCTTATTGTCCTGTGAGTGAAAAATCCGCATCTAATTTACAAAAACCCAGCGAAAAAATCAATAGAATGGCAAGGCTGTATTATTTGATTATCAACAGATATCTCGACTACGCACTGCGTGCTTCGCTCGATATGACAGGCTTTTGGATCAGCATTATCTTGCCTGCGAACAAATAGAACGGACTGTTCTTTACGAGAGATTCCCGGTCGAGCCGGGAATGACGGAAGAAGGTCAGGCCAGGAGTGACAGAGGAAGCACGGGAATGACGTTGCAATGGCAAGCCGGGAATGACGAAAGAAGGACGAGCCGGGAGTGCCGGAAGCTGTTCAAACTGCATCCGTCAATGGCGTCTATGAGTTTGCAGAATTCCACTATCTGCGTGAGGCTGTCTTCTGTCATAAGCCTTCAGTCAAAAACTTCCTCAGTGATAAATGGATGATTCCATTTTCATTACGTTTTGTCAGATATGGAGTGGCACTGATTACATATTTAGGGTAATTGTCACGGATTTTCTCCAGAGGACCGAATTCCCTTTCGCGTGTAGTGTCTTCAGCTATTATATAACTTGCCTGGACATAGATGGTCTGACCAGCCTTTGTGCAGACGAAGTCCACCTCTCCTGCATTCAAGACTCCCACCTTGATGTCATATCCCAGAAAAGACAATTGCTTGTACACCGCATTTTCTATCACCTTCTCAATATATGAATCCATACTGCCACTCGACTTGAGGTTTCTCAGTCCAAGGTCATCCCAGTATATTTTCTCATTGGACTCATATATCTTCTTTCCGTGAATGTCATAACGGCTTACCACATCAATAAGGAAAGCTTCAGAATAGAACGACCTGTATAACAGAATCAGGTTGGATGAGACATTCTCTTTCTGGGACTTCATATACTTGGAGATGCTGTTTGCCGATGTCAGTTTTCCTGTCGTGTCAGCGTAAAAGGCAATCAAGTTGTTAAGGAAAGGGACATTCCGGATGTCATAGCGTTCTATGATATCCTTCAGCATGATTGTATTGAAGACACTTGCAAGATAGGCCCAGACCTGCTCTTCATTATCCAGGCCTACTGCTCTCAGGCCGGGAAGTCCTCCATAATTCATATATGTCATCAAACTTTCATCACTGTCCTGCAGACTGTGGAACTGAAGAAACTCCATATAGGTCAGAGGATGTACACGTATCTCAACGTGTCGCCCGGACAGGCGTGTGGCCAGCTCTCCGGAAAGCAAGTCTGAATTGCTGCCTGTAATCAGAACATCAGTGTCATCCTCACTGTACCAGCTACATACGCTATCCTCGAAGCTTTCTATCTCCTGGACTTCATCAACGAGGATATAGTTATGCTTTCCCGGGACGAACCTCTCCTCAATCCAAGTGTCCAAATCATCTTTGGTCTTTATCGTCTTGAAGTCCTTTTTCTCCTTGTCCACATATATGATATTGCTATTCTCATCTTGGGAATGTCGCTGGATAAAGTCTTTAAGAATATAACTCTTGCCGACTCGACGCGAGCCGACCAGTGCAATGATGTTGCCCTTTCCTATCCAGGAATCAACGATATCTGCATAATGCTGTCTTGTCAAAATCTCCATAAGTCTCCCTTTTGTTGCAAATATATGAATTTCATTGTTTATAGACAATAAAATTTACCGAAAGACTTATTTTATTTCTTATCGGCAATATTTGACAACGATAATTTTTGTTTACTTCATATCAGGATTATTGCATTGATGTTCCTGCCGCAGGAGTGACCTCATGAGAATGGTTTGTGTGAGATTCCCGGTCGAGCCGGGAATGACGAAAAGACGCCGGGAATGACGGAAGAAGTACGGGGATGACGGAGGAAGTACAGGGATGACGAAGAAAGCCGTGACGACGAATGACTCTCCCCTACCGGAAAATCAATGTGAACCTGGTGCCGTCGGAGTCGCTGCGGGTGAGGTCGAGGCGGCCGTTGTGGGCTAGCATTATCTGGCGGGAGAGGCTCAGGCCAATGCCGGAGCCGTTGGACTTGGTCGTGTAGAACGGGATGAAAATCTGGTCACGGGAGGATGGGGAGATGGGGGCGCCGTCATTGGTCACATTTATGAATGTCTGTTCATCCTCGTCTATTCCGGCCACAATCGAGATATGATGGGCGCCGGCTTGGACTGCATTCTTTATCAGGTTTATCAGAATGCGGCTGATCTGGGATTCGTCGGCATATATCAGAATATCCTCGTCAGAGGCCTTGTAGGTGCAAGTACAGGAAGCGTCAATGCAATCCTCGCGGGTCAGTTCAAGCACATTTCCGACAAGTTCATCCACCCTCAGGGCCTTCTTGACCGGCCTTGCCACACCGGCCAGCTCCCGGTATGACTCCACGAACTTTATCAGGTTGCGGGATGAGGAGGAAATGGTTTCCAAGCCGGACTTTATGTCAATCCCGGCATGCCCGCCAGCAGGTTCTCCGGGATGCCCGCCCGAAGGCTCGCCAAACTGTTCCCCGGGATGCCCGCCGACACTCTTGCTCAATGCATCACTGAGCGAGGCAATAGGGCTGACGGTGTTCATGATTTCGTGGGTCAGGACCCGGATCAGCTTGCTCCAGGACTCCTCCTCGTTCTGCTGGCGGCGGCGGTCCACCACCCACTTGATGCGGTTCAGGGCCTTGTTGAAGCGGCCCTTGTCCTTGAAACGGAAATTGTATTCCCCGTCCTCGAAGGCATCCAGCATATACTCCAGCTTACGGCGGTCCTTAATCCTCACATATAGAGCCGTCAATGCTGCCGTCAGGATGATGGCAGACACTACCGTCAATATGAGTCCCCAAAGAGGCATCAGATATCGTATTTCTTCAGTTTACCGTACAATGTCGGCCGGCTGATTCCCAGTTCCTTGGCCACCAGGGTCAGATTGCCGTTGCAGCGGGCCATCGCGTCCCTTATCGTCCTGGCCTCCGCTTCCTCAAGTGTCTGTCTGGCAGCTGGTTCCGCTATCGGCTTCCGGTCAAACGAGAGGTCTTCCGGCTTCAGCTCCGCACCCTCGGAGAGAATCACGGCCTTCTCCACCGTGTTCTGGAGTTCGCGGATATTGCCGCTCCAGGCGTGTGAGCGCAGAAGTGCCTCCGCAGCAGGTGCGATGCCGCAGACATCGCGGTGATATTTGCCGGCATAAGCCGCAAGGAAGCGCAGGGCAAGGGGGACAATGTCATCAGGACGCTCCCTGAGGGGTGGAATGCCAATGTGCATCGTATTTATGCGGTAATACAAATCCTCGCGGAACCGGCCCTCGTCCACCATCTTCTCAAGGTCAATGTTGGTGGCGCATATCAGCCTGATATCCACTGGAATCGGCTTCTCCGAGCCGACCCTCACAACCGTCCGGTTCTGGATGACGCGCAGAAGCTTGGCCTGGAGATGCAATGGAATATTTCCAATCTCGTCAAGAAACAGGGTGCCGCCGTTTGCCTGCTCGAACTTGCCCACGTGGTCGGAATGCGCATCGGTGAAGGCCCCCTTGACGTGGCCGAAAAGTTCGCTCTCGAACAGGGTCTCGGTAATGGCTCCGGCATCCACGCAGACCATCGGCTTGTTCCTGCGGAGGCTCCGGGCGTGGATTTCCCTGGCAAGGACATCCTTGCCGGTACCGTTCTCACCGGTTATCAGCACCGTCGCATCGGTCGGGGCGATTTTGTCAACGGTCCTGAGAATCTGCATCATTGCCGGGCTGGTGCCCCAGAACATTCCGGTATCGGAAGATGAACTCCCGGCAGGGGCATTGGCCTTCCGGGACAGGGCGCAGGCCGCCTGCAATGTGGATATGAGTTTGTCATTGTCCCAGGGCTTCACAATGAAGTCGAAGGCTCCCCTCTTCATTCCCTCCACGGCCAGGGCAATGTCGGCGTAGGCCGTGAAAAGCACCACTTGCACGGCCGGGAACATTTTCCTGATCTGGCCGGTCCAGTACAGGCCTTCATTGCCCGTATTGGTGTCCGTATTGAAATTCATGTCAAGGAGCACCGCGTCCGGGCGGAAGGACTCAATCGTGGCGACCAGCGTCTTCGGCGAAGGAATCAGCTCCACCTGCCCGAAATGGGCCGGCAGCAATATCTTCAAGGCACTCCTTATGCCCTGGTTGTCATCCACCACAAGTATTTTTCCGTGTTTCATTTCAAATTCAAATACCTGCTCCTGAACCAAATCCTGAAAATAGGGTCGGCAATTTCAAGCGTTCCATCTCCAGAGTCGATGAAAGATTTTGTTTCAAGGATTTTCTTGTTGCGGGTAATAGTAGTAAGATTACCCAGTCTGAATTTCCCCCTGACTCTTTCAGAGGAAAGATGAGTCTCCCCCGATACTATCGCTTTTATCATTTCCCTCTGGCTGGCCGTAAGTTTCTCCACATCACTCATAAACATCGGCGAATTGGTGTCAACTATGCGCCGGCATGCGCGATTCATAATATCCTCCGTCACCTCATTTGCAGTATCAGACCAAACGAAGAAACTCATTTGCTGAAGATACCAGGAATGACAGTCTGTATAGTCGCAAATCATTGAAGCGAACGACTCGCTGATTTTCTTTCCTGTCTTCTCGAATCCTCGAATGATGAACGGAACCCAGTCCTCCTTTGCAATCTTGCCGAGAAACATTGTCTCAGAGAAGCGGTAGAACGGTTTCTGGGAGTCATTGAAGATATGCATCATCATATGTTTCTTGCTGCCGTAGAAACAGTAGGACACATGCTTATGGTATTGCCAGGCCGATCTCATCTTCCCCTCCAGTTCAGAATACCCATCCATTTCCGCAAGTTGCTGGAACTCGTCTATGCAAACGATAATACGGATACCTTTGTCGATTGCAATTCTTTCGGGAAGATTGAGAATCTGCGTCTGGTTTTCCTTGACAGGATCGTGCTTGAAATTGATGGTAAGGATGTCATTTAGTCCATCTGAAAATGTAATACCCGGAACAATGCCGCCAAGATACTTCTTGGCATCGCTCCATGCCTTCTCAATCCTGTTTGCGGAACAAGAGACCACGGCAGATGCGAACTTTGAGTAGAAATCTTCCACGCTGTCAATGCTAAGTAATGCTTAAAAAATAACTTGGTTCAATTGAGAGGTTTGACAAGGTAAT
>JBJEBP010000281.1:0-1721 GCA_051870135.1 Candidatus Cryptobacteroides sp.
ACTCCGATAACAGAACGTCCGTCGCCTCCTGCCAGGCGGTAATATCTGCGGTTGCTGCCGGATGAATTGAGTTCAACGACCGAGACAGGTTCGGTGCCAGTATATGATTTGTATAATTGTATCAGCGATTCCTGCATATTCCGAAGTTTTATGCGAATATAACAAAGTTCCGGCACATTTCCGGCCGTATTTTCGGCTTTTTCATTACTTTTCTGTAAGTTTGTCGTTTGGATTGAAAATCATTAGTTTGAAAATGGAATTCAAAGAATTTGCATACTGCTCGGACAAGTACCAGTACACTATGGGAAAGTCCTTCATGGAATGCGGCCACGGTGAAAAGACGGCCGTGTTCAACCTGTTCTACAGGAAGGCCCCGGAGAACAACAACTGGGCTGTGGTAAGCGGCACCGAGGAAGTGCTTGAAATGGTTGCCAACCTGGGTTCAATGCCGGAGAGTTTCTTCGAGAAGTTCCTCCCGGGAGAGGGCTATGCGGAGTTCAGGCATTATCTGGCCGGAATGAAGTTCACCGGCAATGTCTATGCGATGAAGGAGGGCGAAATTGCTTTCCCGAACCAGCCGATAATCATTGTGGAGGCATCTCTCATCCAGGCCCAGGTGCTGGAGACTCCTATGCTCTGCATCATGAACCACCAGATGGCCGTAGCAACCAAGGCCTCCAGGGTTTGCAGGGCAACCGACAGGCCTGTAAGCGAGTTCGGCTCCAGGAGGGCCCACGGCCCGTGGGCGGCCACATACGGAGCCAAGGCGGCCATTATTGCAGGCTGCGCCGCCACCTCCAACATCCTCACGGGAGTTATGAACGGAGTTCCGTCCACGGGAACCATGGCGCATAGCTTCGTGACATCCTACGGCAGCACGGTGGAAGGCGAGCACAAGGCCTTCAACGACTACATCAATACTCACCGCGGGGAGAACCTGATTCTCCTCATTGACACATACGATACCCTCCGCTGCGGCATTCTCAATGCCATCAGGTCATTCAAGGAAAACGGAATCGACAACAACTACCCTTACGGATACGGGGTCAGGCTCGACAGCGGTGACCTCGCCTATCTCTCTGTCAAGGTAAGGAAAATCCTTGATGAGCACGGACTTACGGACTGCAAGATTTTCGCTACCAACTCCCTGGATGAATATCTCATCACAGACCTCGAGAGGCAGGGTGCCAGGATTGACTCTTACGGAGTGGGCGACGCGATTGCGACCAGCAAGGCCGCCCCTTGCTTCGGCAATGTCTATAAACTCGTCCAGATAGACGGAGAACCGGTGCTCAAGAAGTCCGAGGACAGGATCAAGCTCATCAATCCGGGCTTCCAGATTACCTACCGCATCACGAAGAAGGACGAGGACGGCAATGAGATATACAAATGCGACGTCACCTGTCTCCGGGGCGACAGCCTCTCGGCCGACATTGAGGCAGGCAGGACATTCACTGCCACGGATGAGTACGACAGATACAAGTACAAGACATTCGAGGCAGGCTCCTACACCTGGAGGACATTGCAGGTACCTTGCATCGAAAACGGCGTCAGAGTAGCCCCAGTACGTACTTTGATGGAGAAAAAGGCCTTCTACAATGACACTCTCCACCACTTCAGCCCGTCGGAGAGGAGGCTTATCAACCCGCATTACTACAAGGTGGACATCTCCGACGACCTTTACAATCTCAAGAATGAAATACTCTCCAAGCTCGTGGAGG
>JBJEBP010000282.1:0-6567 GCA_051870135.1 Candidatus Cryptobacteroides sp.
GTCCCTATCTATAAAAATTGCCTTTTTCATTGTATTTCAATAATTTTTAATAGATTTCAAAAGCCTGTCATTCTCCTCCGGCAGGCCCACGGTAATACGGAGACAGCCCTTGCAGCCGGGGACATTGTTCCTGTTCCTGACAATGATACCATCCCGGAGAAGATGACCGTACATTCTGTCAGCATCGTCGAACTCGACCAGAAGAAAATTCGCGTCGCTTGGGTAGATTCTACGGACACAGGCAAATTTTCCGAGAGCTGAGACCAGCCTTCCACGCTCCTTGACAATTTGTGCAACCTCCTCATCCACAGGCTTTTCCAATGCTTTCAAGGCCGCTTCCTGAACAAGGCTGCTGATATTGTAAGGATACTTTATCATTGACATAAGGCTGATGATGCGACTGCTAGCGAAAGCCATCCCGAGACGCAAGCCTGCCATCCCGCGAGCCTTTGACATTGTCTGGAGCACAACCAGATTCGGCATTTCACCAATGTACTTGATGAGGCTCGGCCCGCTGCTGAAATCAATGTAGGCCTCGTCCACGACAACAATGCCAGAGAAACGGCGGACAATATCCAGGATATTTTCAATCGGGAATGCGTTTCCGGAAGGATTGTTCGGAGAGCATATAAAGATACCCTTGGTAGCTGAATCACAAGCAGATAGAATCGCTTCAGGGTCCAGCGAGAAATCATCCCCAAGGCGGAAAGGACGGATCTCAATGTCATTGGTTGCGGCTGCCACCCCGTACATTCCGTAGCTCGGTTCAATTGCCACCACATTGTCCTTCCCCGGATTGCAGAACACCCTGAAAATCAAATCAATGGCCTCATCGCTGCCATTGCCGAGGAAAATATTCCCGACGGGAACGCCCTTGATTTCGGAAATCCTGGCTTTCAATGCTTTCTGATGCGGGTCAGGATAGCGGTTGAACCCTGTGGGATAGGGACTTTCATTGGCATCGAGGAAGACCCCTACGGAGCCTTGATACTCATCCCGGGCCGTGGAATAAGGACAAAGGGCAAGGACATTGGGACGAACCAGAGTGTCAATGCCGAATGCTCCGGCCGGGACACTTCCATAAACGTTTTCTTCGCCAATGCTGGCATCCGCCCCGGAAGACAATGCCGAAAGTCTTACGCCGACAGCATTGGCGTGAGCCTGAAGTCCCTCAGCCTCAGCCATTTCCATAATCACGGGAGCAAGACCTGCCAGTCCGTTCCGGGAAATCTCCTGGATAGTCATCTTGCGCAAGAAAGTGTCAATGTTGACCCCGCTGTATGAACGGGCCCAGGAGCAGGTCGGAAGGGTGTGGTTGGTGCCGGAAGCATAGTCCCCGGCGCTCTCAGGCGTATAATTGCCTACGAAAACACTGCCGGCAGCCTTGATTCGGTCAACGATTTCCCATGGATTGCGCATTGAAACAATGAGATGCTCCGGGGCATACATATTGGCAAACGACACAATGTCATCCCTATTTCCAAGGACAATGAACCTGCTCTTTTCCAATGAATTACGCACATAACCAACACGTCCGAGACCATCACTCATCGAATCCACCTCCGCAATGACGGCATTGGCAAAACCGGCATTGTCACACACTAGAACTACCTGGCTGTCATTGCCGTGCTCCGCCTGGGACAGAAGGTCTGCGGCCACGAAAGACGGATTGGCTGTACTGTCGGCCAGAACCATAACTTCAGACGGGCCGGCCGGCATGTCAATGGCAACATTGCGGTTGGCAAGCATCTGCTTCGCGCAGGTAACATATTGGTTTCCCGGACCGAAAATTTTATCTACGGCAGGGATTGTCCCCGTTCCGTAAGCCATTGCCGCAACTGCCTGTGCACCACCCACTTTGTATATTTTGTCAACACCACAGAAATCCGCAGCATAAAGCACGGCCGGGGCCGGCTTCCCGTCTTTGGAACAAGGCGTGCAGAGGATCACCTCGCCGCATCCTGCCACACGTGCCGGTATTGCCAGCATAAGAACAGTGGAGAATAGCGGAGCAGTTCCGCCCGGGATATAGAGACCGACTCTTGAAATCGGCACCGGACGCTGGATGCATCTCACACCCGGGGCCGTCTCCACTGAGATTTCGGACGGCATCTGGGCACGGTGGAATTTTTCAATATTGGAGGCAGCCTTGCGGATGGCCGCTTTGAGGGTATCAGGCACAAGTGCCTCTGCTTCAACGATTTCCTCCCTACTTACAAGGAGACTGTCCAACTCGATTCCGTCGATTTCCCGGGAGAGCTCACGCAATGCCCTGTCCCCGTTCGCACGAACCCTGTCAAGTATCCGTGTTACTCTTTCCTCTACTACGGGATTATTTTCCGAAGGCCTGGAACACAGGCTTTTCCATATAGTCCTTGATGGATTGTCAATAATTTCCATAGCCTAAAGTATTATCTTGTCCACATTCAGAACCAGAATTCCTTCCGCTCCGATCGCCTTGAGCTGGCGCACTTTGTCCCAAAGTTCGGATTTATCCATGACGGAATGCATTGAGCACCAGCCGTCTGCGGCAAGAGGCATCACGGTTGGACTCCTCATTGAAGGCAAAATTTTCACAGCCTCGCTTACTGCCGACTGAGGAAGGTTCATAAGCAGATAACGCTTGTCCCGGCTGGTCTTGGCAGATTCTATACGGAACAGAATTTCGTCCAGAATTTCCTGCTCTTCACAGCCCAGCCTGCCATTTGAAACGAGGACAGCCTCCGACTCAAATACTTTCTCAACCTCCACCAATCCATTGGAAACCAATGTACTGCCGGACGATACAATGTCAAAGATTGCATCTGCAATCCCGGCTGCGGGAGCAATCTCAACGGAACCTGTAATAATTTCAATCTCAGCGTTTATTCCCTTCTCTTTCAGGAAAGCCGAAAGTATGTTGGGATAAGAGGTGGCTATCTTCTTGCCTTCGAACCAGGAAACATCCTGATAATCAACCGCTTTAGGAACAGCCAACGAGATTCTGCATTTGCTGAAGCCGAGTCTTTCCTCGACTTTCAGGGCATAACCTTTTTCCACTACTTCATTGAGGCCGACAATGCCGAGGGTGGCGGTTCCGTTGGACACGAGCTGGGGGATGTCGTCATCCCTCATATAAAGTACTTCAATTGGGAAATTCCCGGATTTTGTAAGAAATTTCCTCTTGGCATCGTCAATCTTGATGCCGATTGATTCGAGGAGACCGACGGTTTCCTCATTCAGTCTTCCCTTGGACTGGATTGCGATTCGTAACATATTATTCAGTTCGTTTATTTCTTTCCAATGTATTGTTCTTTTGGCCCGTGCATAGGGCACAAGGCAAAAAAAAGGCTCACCTCCATGGCAAGCCTCATTAAGTTCCTATCGACAGGGTACAAACACAAAAAGACTCACCAGATCCGATGGAAATGGTGATGATGATGCATTGATGTGTTGTTCCAAATCATATCTGCAAAACTATACAATTAATTTTTCAATTCCAATACATGTGTGTTTATTTTACTGATTATCCGCAATTCGTACAACGGGGTTCGTCATCCCCGGCGTGACCGGGCATCACCTGGCGAAAGCCCGCACAGGTATGCTGTAAGTGTTCTTCACCTCACCCATGACGAAACAGGAATTCAATCCTCCGATGCAGTCCAGTTCGCCGAGAATGCGCAGCACAAACTCCTGGTACTCCTTCATGCTGGAAACATAGACCTTCATCAGGAAATCGTAATCACCTGATACATTGTAACATTCCGCAATCTCATCAATTTTCTGGACAGCCTCCATTATCTTCCTCGCATTCTCGAATGTATGCTGCTGCATCTTTATATAGCAGAATGCCACGAACGAACAGCCAAGTTTCTCCTCATCCAGCACAGCTGCAACCTTGCGGATGTAGCCCTCGGAACGGAGACGGCGGATACGCTCGAAAACAGGGGTCGGGGACAGGTTAACCCGCTGGGCAATCTGCCTGGTGGAAAGGGTGGCATCCTCCTGGAGAAGTTTGAGGATAGCCACATCGGTGGCGTCAAGCTGGCTCATATTGTTCTGTCATTTTGGATTTATCTTGCAAATAGTAGAACATACATTCTAATATCATTGCAAATTTAGAATTATTTTCCAAATTATTAAAATTTCTTGGAGCAAAGTCTGGCAGAAACTAATTTTGCACCAGAAAACAAAAAACGAAAGATACTATGTCACAGAAAAATGAACTTCATCTTGAGACCATCGCAATCCACGCAGGTCAGGAAACAGCAGATCCGACTACTGATTCAAGGGCAGTGCCTATTTATCAGACTACTTCATACGTATTCCACAACAGCCAGCACGCAGCTGACCGTTTCGGACTCAGGGATCCGGGCAACATTTACGGACGATTGACCAACTCCACGCAGTCTGTATTCGAGGAGAGAATCGCGGCACTTGAAGGCGGAGTTGCAGCCCTTGCCGTATCCTCAGGAGCTGCCGCTGTTACATACGCCCTCCAGAACGTGCTCCAGAACGGAGACCACGTCATCGCGGCAGACAATCTCTACGGTGGCTCCTTCAACTTGATCACACATACGCTCACAACCCAGGGTATAAGCAATACCATCCTGAATGTCAATGACTTGGAGGCTCTTGAAGCTGCCATCAGGCCTAACACCAAGGTCATCTACGCCGAGACATTCGGCAACCCGAACTCGGATGTGACGAATCTGGACGGTATCGCCGAGATAGCCCACAGGCACGGAATAGTATTCATTGTGGACAATACCTTTGCTCCTATCCTTATCCGCCCGATAGAGCACGGAGTAGATGTCGTGGTACATTCAGCAACCAAGTTCATAGGCGGCCACGGCTCATCCCTCGGCGGTGTCATTGTTGACAGCGGCAAGTTCGACTGGAAGGCCAATGCTGACAAATTCCCGACATTGGCAAAGCCTGATCCAAGCTATCACGGGGCAATTTTCGCAGACGTTGCAGGATCAGCCGCATTCGTAACCAGAATCCGTGCCGTCATTCTCCGCGACACAGGAGCCTGCATCAGCCCGTTCAATGCCTGGATTCTTCTCCAGGGTACGGAATCATTGCCGCTCAGGATTGAAAGGCACGTTAGCAATGCCCTGAAGGTGGTGGAGTACCTCTCAAAACATCCTAAGGTTGCCAAGGTGAACCATCCTTCCCTGCCAGCCCATCCGGATCACGCTCTCTACCAGAAATATTTCCCTAACGGAGGAGGTTCAATATTCACTTTCGAAATCAAGGGCGGCCAGGAGGAGGCCTGGAAGTTCATTGACAATCTGAAACTCTTCTCAATTCTGGCCAATGTGGCCGATGTCAAGAGCCTCGCCATCCATCCTTACACTACGACCCACTCGCAGATGAGTTCGGAAGAACTTGAGGCACAGCACATTACTCCGGCTACCATCAGGCTGTCAATCGGAGTGGAGCACATTGACGACATCATTGCCGACCTCGAACGGGGTTTCGAGGACTAAAACCTGATACAAAGGAGCCTGGGACGACTGCAAATTGCCCCAGGCTTACTTTTTTCGTCGTATCTGGCCCGAATGTCTGTCATATCGAGCGAAGCACGCAGTGCGTAGTCGAGATATCTATTATTAAATCAATCTGTTATATAGATCTCTCCACTCGCTTCGCTCGGTCGGGATGACAATTAATGGGCTTTTGCGCCAGCCTCTTTCATTTTATATCAAGTCCTTGAACCAGAAGCAATAAGCAGCTGCGGCACCGGCCAAGAGGATGGCGATGACAAGCAGCCAGATCAGAACCCTGGCCCAAACAGGGAGTCCCTTCTTCGCATAAGGATCCTTGAGCTTGAGTTTCGGAAACTTGGCAATGTCCGTAAGGGTTTCACCGAACCCGATGCTGATTTTTGCGGAAGCATTGACAGCCCAGCCATTGGCATTGAGAAGAGGAGCAATGTTCCTCTTGCGGAGCTTCATCCAGGCCAGGACCATGGCCGGACCCGAAATCAGCAGGAGAATGGCAACGAAAACGAGGATGACCTGCCACCAGCTAAGTGCAATGAAGCCTTTCACTAGACTTGCAAGCGCTGTTCCAATCATGCCGAGAGCCATGCCCAAGGCAGCAAAGATACCGGCGACCTTGGCTATGTCAAAAGGCTGTGCAGGGGCAGGTTTTGCATCCGGGGAAGCCGGAGCAGCTGCTGGGGCTGCATTGATCTTGTCAGTCGCATCCTTCATTATCTTGGCATCCTTCTCCGCAGCACTCTTGTTGATGAGATTCTGGACCGCTTCCGACATCCTGCGGTAAGGAGACCAGAATGACTGGGCGATGCTGATAGGATTGTCAACAATCTTGGTAATTACAGCATCCCACTCAAGTCCCTGGATATCATAGTAAACCGCATTCTTGCCGACAATCAGGTCACCTATGTCGCCCACAGTCACAGCTGCGACAATGGTAATCTTGCCCGGCTTCGTCTTGGTCGTGCAGTCACAATAGACAAGATACATTCCGCTGGC
The DNA here is from genome assembly GCA_051870135.1 of Candidatus Cryptobacteroides sp. Lineage (GTDB taxonomy): Bacteria > Bacteroidota > Bacteroidia > Bacteroidales > UBA932 > Cryptobacteroides. Next base: position 6,486 of record JBJEBP010000282.1, read on the forward strand.
AGGAGCCATTGTATTGTGCTTGCCCATATCAGCCACATTCATACAGAAATGGCAGGCCCTCTGGTCAATGATGAGGGTTCCG
>JBJEBP010000283.1:0-6528 GCA_051870135.1 Candidatus Cryptobacteroides sp.
CCAGGACTTCTGGCGTTTCGCAGGTATTGCCAGGGGAGTGTATGTTTATACCAGGGAGCAGAAGAGAATTGAGGATATCAATGTCCGGGCCGATATGGACGGAAACCTTTCAATCCTGGCCAAGGCCACTCCGGGCATCTCGAAGATGAAATATGCCGTTTACGACCCTTCCGGAAGCAAGGTGGCCGAGATTGTCGAGCCGGCAGTCAAGTCCCAGGAGAAGGATGATGAGGGCAATCTGGTATTCCGCACCGAGCTGAAGGTGGACTCTCCTGCGCTCTGGAGTGCAGAATCCCCTGCGCTCTATGCCCTCAAGGCTGAGGCCGAGGACAGAAAGGGTTTGGTGGAGAGCACCGGGATTGACTTCGGATTCCGTTCGGTGGAAATCCGCGATGCCCAGCTTCTTGTCAACGGCAAGCCTGTCCTCATCAAGGGAGCTGACCGCCACGAGCTCAGTCCTTACAGCGGCTACGTGATTTCCGAGGCTGAGATGATAAGGGATATCGAGGTGATGAAGCAGCTCAATGTCAATGCTGTACGTACCTGCCACTATCCGGATGACCCTCGCTGGTACTCCCTCTGCGACAAGTATGGCATCTATGTCCTCGATGAGGCCAACGTGGAGTCCCACGGAATGGGCTACGGCAAGGAGTCCCTCGCCCACAGGGAGGATTACCTGGCAGCCCATCTGATTCGCAACCAGCGTATGGTTTACAGGGACATCAACCACCCTAGCATCATTATCTGGAGCCTTGGCAACGAGGCAGGCAACGGAGACAATTTCCGTGCGGCCTACGACTGGATAAAGAGTTATGACCCTACCAGAGTCGTGCAGTATGAGAGGGCCGGACTCGAGTACAATACGGATATATACTGCCCGATGTACCTTTCCCCGGACGGTTGCGAGAAATATCTGACATCCAATCCTCCGAAGCCTCTCATCCAGTGCGAGTACGCCCATGCGATGGGCAACTCCGTGGGCAACTTCAAGGAGTACTGGGACCTTGTCCGCAAATATCCTTCATATCAGGGCGGCTTCATCTGGGACTTCGAAGACCAGGCCATACGCAAGTCTGTTGACCCGGCAAAGTACGGGACTGACCATCTTTTCATCTTCGGAGGCGATTCCAATGACTACGACTCGTCCGACGGCTCATTCAACTGCAACGGCTTCGTAACCGCTGACAGGCAGTTCCATCCGTCCGCCTATGAAATCAGATATCAGTACAGGTCAATCCTTACATCATTGGAAATCCAGGAGCCGAAGGAAAGGCTCAGGGACGACAATACTGAAATCAAGCTCAATGTCCACAATGAGAACTTCTTCATTGACCTGTCCCGCTACCGGCTGGTGTGGACGGTTGAGGTGGCAGGCAACAAGGTCAGGACCGGAGTTGTGGAGAATGTCAAGGCTGCCCCTGGGGAGACCGTGTCCATCGGCCTCGGCATTACAGGAAAGGATTTGCTTGAGGATGCCGTGACATCAATGAGTGGAGACCCTTACCACGTCTCTGTTGTCCCTGGCGGCATTGACGGTGACATTTACATTACAGCCAGCTGGCAGCTGAAGAAGCGTGACAGCCTTCTTCCGGCCGGATTCGAGGTTGCTTACGACCAGATGGCCCTGTATGAGGCTCCGGCTTCGGCATATCTGGCAGGCTCCGCTTCCGGGAATGCGATGGCTGTTGCTTCTGTAGGAGACAATATCGAGTTCAGGGGCACTTACAAGGCTCCGGGAACCACCGCTGAGCCCAATGTGGCATGGAAGGCTGTGTTCGACAAGACTACAGGTATGCTGACCTCATACGAGAATGCCGGAGTGGAGATGATGAAGGAACCGCTTATGCCGTCATTCTGGCGTGCTCCTGTAGAGAATGACATGGGTGCGGATATGCACAAGAAGTTCAGGATATGGAGGAATCCGGAGTTCAAGCCGGTTTCAATGGATATTGCCGATGCCGGAGAATATACCTGTCTCACAGTGGTTTACAGACCTTTCGGAGATGTATGCGACATTGAAATGACATACAAGGTCTATGCGGACGGAGCGATTTCCTGCACCGAAAAGATGAAGGATGCCGGTTCTCTCTCCAAGGCTCCGGATATGTTCAGGTACGGAATGAAGTTCTCTATGCCGGGTGAGTTCTCGACTCTTGACTACTATGGCTACGGCCCTTGGGAGAATTATTCCGACAGGTGCTCCGCTGCGTTGATGGGCAGATATGTCCAGAGCGTCAGCGACCAGTACCATTACGGCTATCCACGCACCCAGGAGTCCGGGACAAAAACCGGCCTGAGGTGGATGAGGCTTCTGGATGCCTCGGGCAAGGGTCTTGAGATTACATCTGATGTGAGATTCAGCGGCTCGGCCATACCGTTCAGCATTGACGACCTGGACTGCACCATCATTGACCCTAATCCTCGCCCGAATCCGACAAACAACCAGAAGGGAGTTGCCAAGCATTCGCTCGAACTCATTCCGCTTGCGCACAAGGATGCGAGGTCTCTCGGTTCGACGTATGTCAATTTCGAACTCAGGCAAATGGGTGTCGGCGGCATTGACTCCTGGCACGCCTGGCCTCTGGAGGCCTATAGGCTGCACGCTGAGGAAATGGAGTTCAACTTCGTAATCAGGCCGCTCTGATTCATTGACCCGGCTGTGTTTTCCGCCCTTAGATGGAAGCCTCCTGACGGGGGCGGAAATGCCATAGGATGATTCCGGCGGTGACTGAGATATTCAGGGAATGCTTGGTTCCGTACTGCGGAATTTCAATGACTCCGTCCGATGCCTCAATCACATCCTGGGCCACTCCGTCCACCTCGTTGCCGAAAACCAGGGCATAACGCTTCCCCGGAGCCGGGGTGAAACGGTCCAGCATGATGGAATCGACAGCTTGCTCCACGCAGAGGATTTCATAGTCTTCCGCGTGGAGTTTTTCTATGGCATCCATAGTATTGTCATAATGCTCCCAGTCCACGCTGAACTCGGCCCCGAGGGCGGATTTGTGGATTTCGGCGGAAGGTGGGGTGGCGCAGATGCCGCAGAGGAGGATTCTGTCGGCCTTGAATGAGTCCGCGCTCCTGAACACTGAGCCCACGTTGTGAGCGCTCCTCACGTTGTCAAGCACCACGACGATGCCACTTTCAGGCAGTGTCTTGTATTCCTCGGCGGAGACCCTGCCCATCTCAATGCCAAGTTTCTTCCTGTGTTTCATATAGTTATCGGTCTTTTTCGAGCCTGTATGCATTAATCAGGCACAGCTAAATAATTACAAATTTAATGTAATTTTATTCAGAAATTGTTATATTTGTAATCACTACCCGCATTGTCGGGGATGAATTGAAATACATTTACTTGAAATACTTATGAAACAGGATGTTCAGCTTTTTGATCTGATCAGAAAGGAAAAGGAGAGACAGTCTCAGGGACTGGAGCTTATTGCGTCTGAAAACTATGTCACAGACCAGGTACTTGAGGCAATGGGCTCAATCTGCACCAATAAATATGCGGAGGGCTATCCAGGCAAGCGTTACTATGGCGGTTGCGAGGTCGTTGACCAGATAGAGCAGCTCGCCATCGACAGGCTCTGCAAACTCTATGGAGCGGAGTATGCCAATGTCCAGCCTCATTCAGGAGCCCAGGCCAATCTCGCCGTGGAAATGGCTGTGCTCAGGCCTGGTGACGTGTTCATGGGCCTTGACCTCTCCCAGGGAGGACATCTCACCCACGGCTCTCCTGTCAATGCTTCCGGCATTCTTTACAAGGCTGTGGCATACGGCCTTGATCCGGAGACCGGCAGAATTGACTATGACAAGATGGAAAGGCTGGCCAGGGAGTGCCGTCCGAAGCTCATTATCGGTGGAGCATCAGCCTATTCAAGGGAGTGGGACTATGCAAGGATGAGGAAAATAGCCGACGAGGTCGGTGCAATTCTCTGGATTGATATGGCCCATACTGCCGGTCTCATTGCCGCAGGCCTCCTCGACAATCCTGTGAAATATGCCCATATCGTGACATCTACTACTCATAAGACCCTCCGCGGTCCGCGTGGCGGTATCATCCTGATGGGCAAGGACTTCGATGACCCTCAGGGACGTATGACCCCTAAGGGCGAGGTGAAGAAGATGTCCCAGATTCTCAACTCGAGCGTGTTCCCGGGAGTCCAGGGCGGACCTCTCGAGCATGTCATCGCCGCCAAGGCAGTGGCATTCTATGAAGCAATGCAGCCTGAGTATGTGGAGTACCAGAAGCAGGTTGCCGCCAATGCCAAGGCGATGTGCGCAAGATTCATGGCCAAGGGCTACAAGGTGGTTTCAGGCGGTACTGACAATCATCTCATGCTCATTGACCTGCGTGCAAGATTCCCGGAGGTTACCGGACGTATTGCGGAGTCACAGCTTGTGAAGGCCGACATTACTGTCAACAAGAATATGGTTCCTTTTGATTCCCGTACTGCATTCCAGACATCGGGAATCCGTGTAGGTACTCCTGCAGTGACTTCGCGTGGCTTCCTTGAGAAGGACATGGAGGATATCGTGGAACTTATCGATACCGTTCTTGCTTCCGCTTCAAGCCATATCAATGTACTCACGGCCAAGGGAGAGCTTGACGCTGCCGGCAAGGCTTCGCTTGAGGAGCACAATGCCCTGCTCGAGGAAGTGAAGAGAAAGGTGCACATGATGACAAGCGGAAGGCCGCTGAACAGATATTGACTTATAGATGAAAGGCTATTACACTGAGGAAAACAAATATTTGCTGAAATCCGTCATCCCGTGTTACTTCGTGGATGCGGATTTCCGCTTGAAACCGACATCCTTTATGGACATGGCCCAGGAAATGGCCTATCTTGCTGCTACTGAAAAGGGTTTCGGATATGATGCTCTCATTGAAAACGGTACGGTCTGGGTGCTTTCCAGGATGAATATCAAGTTCCTGAAGTATCCGAAGTGGAGGGATGAGGTGACTATGGCTACCTGGCACAAGGGTCCTTCCGGACCGTTTTTCCTGAGGGATTTTTCATTGACCTCTGCCGATGGCGAAGTTCTGGTCCGCGCTACCAGTTCCTGGGTGGTGATGGACGTGAATTCCAGACGGTTGTGCAGGACAGAGGACTTCGTTGGCCTCGATACCTCCTGTCCGGAGAACGCCATAGATACTCCTGCAGGCAAGGTCATTATGCCGAAAGGCATTGAGCCTGAAAATGTTGGAAGCCATAAGGTTCGTTATTCGGATGTAGACCTTCTCGGGCATACGAACAATGTCAGATATCTTGTCTGGGCATTGGACCGGATTGATATGGATGAATTCCGGGAGCATCCGGTCAGGGAGGTTTCCATCAACTTCAACCATGAGACCCGTCCTGGCGACACCGTGGAACTCGGCAAAGTCAGAGTAGAGAACCCTGAGGGGGTCTCATACTACATTGACGGAAAGACTGAGGGCCGCCAGGCTTTCAGCGTAAGAATTGATATATGAACGAACTTTTTTTCGGAACAGGAATCGCACATACGATTCTTCTGTTCGCAGTTGTGATTGCGACCGGCATCTATCTTGGCCGGTTCAAGCTGAAGGGTATCTCAATAGGCTCGACCTGGATACTCTTCGTTGGTATTCTTCTCAGCCATTTCGGCTTAAGGGCTGACCCGCACATCCTTTCATTCATGAAGGACTTCGGGCTGATTCTGTTTGTGTTCTCCATTGGTCTCCAGGTAGGCCCGGGCTTCTTCCACACCTTCAAGACAGGCGGAGTGAAGATGAACCTGCTTGCACTCCTGATGGTGGTTTTGGCCGTCTTGGTCACTCTTTCAATCCATTTTATTACCGGGGAAAATCTCAGGATAATGACCGGAGTGATGTCCGGAGCCGTAACGAATACTCCCGGACTGGGTGCCGCACAGCAGACATTGGCTGACGCAATGTCGGCAACCGGAGTCTCCCAGGCACTGGTCGCTGACAGCACCGCCTCAATTGCCTCGGCATACGCTGTAGCCTATCCGCTTGGCGTGCTGGCCGTTATCTTCCTGCTGATTTTCTTCAAGGCTGTTTTCAAGGTGGATCTTGAGAAGGAGAAGACGGAACTTGACAATGAGGGCAATGAGGGCGGAAATGCCGTGAGGGCAAGCTTCGAGGTCTGCAATCCGGCATTGTTCGGAATGACAGTGGCTTCATTGATCAAGGATGACGGGGACAGGTTCGTCATTTCGAGAATCTCCCACGGAAACACTGTCGAGACTCCTGGTCCTTCGACAGTGCTCAGCGAGGGGGACAAGGTGCTGGTAATCACATCCCAGGCTCACGCGGAGGCGGTCAAGATACTTTTCGGAAAAGAACTGGAGATGCCTTTCAGTTACTGGACATCTCCGAAAACCAGTCCGGTAGCAAGGAAAATCACCATAACGAAGTCCTCCATTACCGGCAAGAAACTCAGCAACCTCAATGTCAGGTCTCTCTACGGAGTGACTGTGACCAGAGTCATCAGGGCCGGCGTCGAACTTGTCGCAAATCCGAATCTTTATCTGCAAATGGGT
>JBJEBP010000284.1:0-1712 GCA_051870135.1 Candidatus Cryptobacteroides sp.
CAGATTGCGTTGAATCCGTCCTTGGTGTAAAGATATCCCGCATTCAGGTACATTGACAATAAAGGAAACTTCCAGTCGAAGTCGAATGATACTTTGTGCAGGTGCATGCCGACAATCTTGCTGTTTCCGGCCCGGATGGCGAGCGGTTCGCGGATTTCTGCAGGATTGAGATAATGCAATGATGGACGTACCAGCACTTTGTCATATCTCAATGAGAGCAATGCTTCATCTTTGGGATGCCACTCGACCAATGCTTTCGGAAGGTAATCGTGAAGGTTCCGGCCATTCATGGAGGTGAATGCGTATTCAAATCCGGCATATAGTCTCAATGACTTGACAGGCAAGTAGTTATATCCGGCCATGGCCGCTCCTGTGCGGTAGTGGTGAGTGTATATGTTCTTCAATGTCAGGGCATTGTCCAGCCATTGGTGGGCCTTGCTCCTGGCCACTCTGTCCTCGAAGCGGGCATCAATCTGCAGGTCGCCGCATCCGAAATGCTGGTTATAGGTCAGCTTGACGTTGTGGTGGAATGTGGTTTCCAAAGTCTTGAGAAGGCTCTCGGAAAACATGTCAAAATACTGAAGGCTAACTGATTCCAGCCGCTTTTCGAGCTCCTCCCCGTCGTGACGGAAGTTATAGTTCAGTATAATCCTGCCATTTTCGCTGATGGCATATTCATAGCCTGCATTTACATTGTAATAGTTCTCGGTAAGAATCGGGGATGTCACTTCCCAAAGAGTCTTTATCGGCTCGTTGCCTTCGGTGAAAAGTCCCTCATTGAGGATGCCGTTTTCGTGGCCTATTGAATTATGGCCCTCGAATTCCAGGGTGAAGTGTTGCCTTCCGTCCGGGTGTAATCCAAAGCTGAAACCATAATGCGGCGTGACTCCGGTAGTCTCCGTTTTAAGTGTTGAAAGATAGATGTTTCCGGCATTTTCCGAGAGAGGGTCCGTGCCGGTGAATGTATATAGTTCAGCTTCTGTCTGCCTTGAAGAGTAGGGGGTTATGCCGTTCACTCCGATGAATGACTTGAAGTCAATTTTCCTGCTGGCAACATTGAGCTTGAAATTAGCCTTGTATGGGTCCGTGTGGCCATATCCTCCTCTTATCAATGCCTCACCTGTCAGCCTTGTCCTGTCTGCCTGCCCAGCCGGGCTTGAAGTTTCGTTCTGGATTGAAGCCCCGTCCTGTCCGAAGGCGATAATGTTCAATGCTATTGCCAGGCTCGCGGCCAAGATTATTCGTTTCATAAATAGTCTGCTCTAATTCATATCAAACTACAAAAATAGCAAAGAATATTGTAACTGGAAAATCGGACCTCCTTTGGGGCTTACTATTGCCTTTATGAAATCCATCTCCTTGCTGGGGCTGATGTAGTATGATTCACGTCCGGCTTGCGCAGGCCGAAGAAATCTTCCAGCTTGCACAGAAGTTAGGCGTAAAAAACGAACAAAGTGACAGACGTAACTCTCATATGGATGAATAAAGATCATACATACATTGCTGCTGATATGGTATAATTGACATTTCTGGTTGGTGATTGTGACAAAAATGGTTGGTGGAAGTGAGGAATTTCCTCACTTCCACCAACCATTTTGCGTCGATTTCAAGGGGGATCAATCCTGATGTTTTTTCTCGTCGTTGAAGAACAGATACCACCTGCATTCCCGTCAATTACCTAACGAGCTAGATTTAATTTGTTGAATTTTAAG
>JBJEBP010000285.1:0-1710 GCA_051870135.1 Candidatus Cryptobacteroides sp.
TGATGACAAGGGGCGAGCCTCCGGCGAACTCCATCTCCTCGCTGGGGCCGCTGTAGTCGCGCTCTGCTATCTCCACGCGCCAGAAGACGCCCTTGTACTTGGAGCGCATCTGTGCGAAGTATCTGAGTCCGAAATGTGCCATGCCGCTGTCGTTTGATCCACGTGGTAAAGGTAGACGGCCCAGCGGCTTTTTAACGGAAAGTTACTTACAGATTAGAAGAGTTGAGAGGAGAGTTCAATGAAGCTTTGCTTGATTTCCTGTTCCGAAGGGATGTTCTGGTATGCCAAATCCGGCAGTTCCCTGATGTATGTGTTTTTCAGCTGTTCCCAAATACCATCGAAGGATGTAAGCAGAGGTGATTCTGAGAAGGATTTGCTCTGCCAGCCAAGCGGCTCATTGAATCTTGCTTGGTCGCTCTCTATGAGCGTCTTGAATTCTGACCTGAACTTATCGCTCTGTAGGAAGACCTTGATTGTCTCGTCATGCCACAGAAAATGGAGGTCATAGAAATGACGGATCTTTGCCCTGAGTTCGGAAACATAATCATCAGCGAGAGAATAACGCAGGAGCGATACAATTTTTTCCGTTGCTGTTCTTTCTGGATCGAGGACATTGATTTCAAATGCTTCCAATCCAAATTCCTCAATGATGTCAAGCCTTCCTGACTGCTCCAGATACTCAGTTACGAAACTTTTGATCTGCTTCTTGTGATAAGGATATGGATTGGCAAAGGACACGATTTCAAGAAGAATCTGTCCGGGAGTGATGGATGTCGGTCCTACTGAGCCATCTGCTATTGAAGGGTATGAATAGAAAACCTTTCTGTATTTGGAGAATTTCCTTGTCTGAGGCTTAGGAAGTTCAACAAGACCTTGAGACATCGTTTTGGAAATTGAGTGTATCAGGTTCTTTGTCTGATTCTCAGTCCTTGATTCATCCTTGGTGATGGCGATGTCAATATCTTCTGAGAAACGTCCACCCAATCCGTATGCCTTGGAAAGCGAAGTCCCGCCCTTAAAGACCGCCTTGCCTGATACCTCACTATCAGACAAGAACTTAAGTGAACGACAAATCCAATAATCCTTCTCGATGAATATTGGCTTTATTCCAAGACCGCCATCTTCCTTGCTTCTTGATGCAAACTGAACAGCAGCAGCAAACAGTGATTGATTATCGTGCAGGTTCATATATTCTCCAATTGTCTTTTGTCGGTAGTACGTTTGTGGAAATAGGCAACTTGTAGGAAGATACTCCGTTCAGCGAATTGCGAAGGTCTGTCGCCTGAAGACCGAGCATCTCAAATATTGCTCCCACAATAGCCCGGACGTAATTAGTGTATGCCAATGCCAAAGTGCTAAGTTCCTGCTGTTTTTCAGGATCGAGAGCCCGGATAATTTCGATGATGGAGGCACAGGCTTCGTTTGGCGACACTGAAGGAATCTCCCGGATAAGACGAACTGCATCAAGAATGCGCAGCAGCTCGATGTTCTCCTCAGTGATTTCATTCTCCTGCTTGAGGAAACGGACGGTATATCCGCCCCGGTCTAAGGCCCTGCGATATTTATTAGTACCTATGAGAATGCTTCCCGATATCTGGGAGCCGATGCCCATCGCACTGAAGGCCTGAGTTCCGGTAATATAGCCCGTTACCTTTCCGTCCTTTTCCAGAAAGTCTTTTACAAGTTCGGCTGTCACAGGGGACAGGGTGC
>JBJEBP010000286.1:0-6486 GCA_051870135.1 Candidatus Cryptobacteroides sp.
CACGCCCCAGTACGGAAGGGCTTTCTTCGTGAAGGCTGCACGCCAGCCTGTTTTCTTTTCTATTATCTTGTCCATTGTTTGGTTGTTTTACTTGTTTTTAGATCTCTCCATTCGCTTCGCTCAGTCGAGATGACAGAAACGGCATTCAGTCGAGATGACAGAAACGGCGCTCAGTCGAGATGACAGAAACGGCGCTCAGTCTCTCTCTTCTGTCATTCCGAGCGGAGTCCGAAGGACGAAGTCGAGGAATCTATTGGTCAATATATGATACTCCATTGTAATACTGCACGACACTGCTCTTGAGCCGCCACTTGAGCAAGGCATTGAGCCGCTCCGCCTTCGCATTGAGAAGATTTTCCGAAGCCTTGCGGAAGTCAATGGCGGATATCAGCCCCTGCTCGAACTTCTTGACATTCAGCTTCCAGGCCTCCTCCTGGACACTTTCCCGGCGCTCCGCCTGAATCAATGCCGAACCAGCCCCGTCCCGGTCCTGGACGGCCCGCTCCACCTCCGATTCCACCTGGCGGACAGCAGTATCATATTCGGCCTCGGCCTTCCTGAAACTGTTTTTCATACGTTTGAGATTGGAGAAAAGGCGGAGACGGTCAAAAATCGGGAATGACAATGACACCTGGAGATATTCGCCCCCGTTGTTGCGGAACTGCTGGGTGTAAGGCATTGGGGAATAATCCTTCAGCCCCGGATAGGTGTAATAGCTTGTGGACCAGCCGGCATAGAACGAGAGCTGCGGGCTGAATTTCCATTTCGCAGTCCTGAGGTCAAGCCTGGCATTGTCCAGCTTGCCCTTGGCAATGAGGACGGACGGATGATGGGCAATGGCAAAGCCAGACACATCGGCCGCAGCAGCCTCTGCGTTTACAAGCGATGCCCGGGCCACGAAATCTTCCATATTGATTTCCAGCTCATTGTCCTCATCCCAGAACATCACGTCCTTCAAGGTCAGGATGGCACCTGCGAGATTGTTCCGTGCGACAATGAGATTGTACTCCATATCCGCGAGGTCGGCCTCGGTCTGCACTACATCCGCGTACCCCTTCTGCCCGAGTTCCTCCTGCTTCCGGACCAATGTCAATGCGTCATTCAGCGTCCTGACCTGGTCGGCGACCACATCGGAAAGCTTCGAATAATAGACCACGTTGCAGAAAGCCTCCATTGTGGCAAGGCAGATATCGTCTTTGAGTTTCTGCTCCTGCTCCACGCCCATCATCAGCGAAGTCCTGGAGACCTTGACATTGTTGATGGCCTCGAAGCCGTTGAAAAGTACAATGCCGCCGGAGATGGAATACCCGTTGTTGAACGAGGTGGTGGAAACGTATGTATTTGTCTCAGGGTCAACGCTTCTGCCGAAATTGCTGTAGGCATAGCTCCCTGCGTCCAATGACGGTGTGAATGCCTTGAGAATGGCCTCCCTGCGGGCAATGCGAGCGTCATCCACCTCGGCCTCCTGAATCCTGACCTTGGCCGACTTGTCCAGCGCATACTGCATACATTCCTTCAGGCCCAACCCCTGGGCAAAGCTCCCGGTGCAGGCCAGCGAAAGAATGATTGTCGTAAATATCTTGTTCATATAAATTATTGATTTTCAAATCCGGACTATCATTGACATTCATTGTGCCAAATCAGACAATCTATTGAAAATCAATCATTTATATTTTAGCAGCAAAATAAAAAGTGTAAAGAAATTTTACACTTCCCGTAAAAAATCTTTACACTTTTACATCCCTATTGAGCTAAACCACTCTTGTCATATACGAGCGCAGCCTCTGTCATCTCGACCGAGCGGAGCCTCGTTTTGTCATCTCGACCGAGCGGAGCGAGTGGAGAGATCTACCGATACTCTCCCCCGGTAATAACCTCAATGGAAAGCGGCTCATAGACCATATCGTAGCCGGTGATGTCAGCATTGAGATGTTCCTCATAGAAGAAACCGACCAGGCCGTCGCTTTGGAGAATCATTGTAGAATATGCCGAATCATCCTCGGAGACCTGATACGGGCCGGACCAGCCGGCAGCAAGTGCATCAGGTGCAATATACTCCTCCGGAATCTCCCTGTACCAGATACCGACATTCTTGCGGCCCTCTCCAAGCGGCACGGACTGCAATGCAAGATTGACCTTCGCCCTGTCCGAAACCCTGCGGGCCGGCACAATGAGAATCTCCCCGTTGCAGGCATTGCCAATAGCCTTACATCCCTGATTGTCAGCACCTGAGAATGCAGCCTTGCCCCAGGATCCTGCACCCGTTGCCTCATCTTCGTATTTGTAAATATTGAAAATCCTGCCGCCCCAGGCTCGGCTGCTGAGAATCACGCTTCCGTCCGGAAGTTCCTCGCACTTAGGCTCGTCGCCATTGCGTGCCGGAAAAGCGTCCGGGCCGCCGAGAGCCTTCCACGTATGCCCGAAATCATCGCTGTAGATAACCCTGTTGCCGTTCGGCCGTGCGCAGATTGCCGCATAGATACGATAATGACTTCCGACCTTGATCTTTCGGCTCTGGAAAATCTTGCCCGAGCCGACAAAACAACTCTGGACACAGCCTTCTGAGCAATCATCGAAAAGAGAATATACATCCTCTGTGATTTCCTGCCAGGCGGACCAGGTACGGCCCTTGTCTTTGCTCCTCAGCATTGCCACCCTGTTAGGATTGCTGCGGTTGGTCTCCTGTTTCCAGTACACCGTCTCGCCGCATACCGTGATAAGCAGAAGTTCATCCGTATCCCTGTCCCTGACAATGGCCGGGTCACCGAAACCGCAGTCCACAGCCCCGCTCTCCCCTGTTCCTTCCACCACGACAATCTCGTCAGACCATGTCCTTCCATTGTCAGGAGATACCTTTGCCCTGATGTCAACCCGCCCGAAACCTATGTCAGAACGGCAATGCCGGTAGTCAACCACGGCGGCAAGAGTCCCGTCGTCAAAAGATGCGATTGCCGGAATCCTGTAAGGCACTCCAATGGAGTCCGCAGTGTCGAAAATGACCTGCCTGGTGGCCGGTTCCTGATTGCAGGAAATCATTGTCACGGCAATGACAGCCGGCAGAAAAATCAATTTGAATTTCATATTGTCAAGAATTATATGGTTGGTATGCAAAAAATGCACTGGCGCAGCGCAATGCCACGTCAGTGCAAATATAACATTTTTCTGAATTATCAGATTTCTCCATTCACAAGCTCAGTCGAAATGACAGAGACCGGGAATCAATAATTTTCCTTGTGAACCTCGAAATATGCCTGGGAATGAGCGCAAACCGGACAGATTTCCGGAGCCTTGGTACCAACTACGATGTGACCGCAGTTACGGCACTCCCAAACCTTGACCTCAGACTTCTCGAATACCTGGGCAGTCTCGACATTCTTCAGAAGTGCACGGTAACGCTCCTCGTGACGCTTCTCGATGGCAGCCACGCCGCGGAACTTCTCTGCAAGCTCAGGGAAACCTTCCTCGTCGGCTGTCTTTGCGAATCCGTCATACATATCAGTCCACTCGTAGTTCTCGCCTGCGGCTGCGGCAGCAAGATTCTGTGCTGTATCGCCAATGCCCTCGAGTTCCTTGAACCAGAGCTTTGCGTGCTCCTTCTCATTGTCAGCGGTCTCGAGGAAGAGGGCTGCAATCTGCTCGTAGCCTTCCTTCTTGGCCTTGGATGCGAAATAAGTGTATTTGTTGCGAGCCTGTGACTCACCGGCGAAAGCCGTTTCCAGATTTTTCTCGGTCTGGGTACCTGCGTATTTGTTTGCCATAGTCAAAAAATATTAGTTTCAATCAATAATGCAAATATAGTAATTTTAACTCAATTTTGAATTTTTATTAATTATAAATTAGAATTAATGAGGATACGTGCAGGAAGGCAGTTCTGGAAATATGGCGAACTTTGGAGAAAAATCACTAAATTCGCAATTCGAATTGAAAGTTTTGAGAAATGATAAAATCAATGACAGGCTACGGGAAGGCTGAAGCTTCCCTGATTGGCGGCAAACTGACCGTGGAAATCAGAACGTTGAATGGCAAGAGTGCAGACATAAACATCAAGACCCCTCTCCTGCCTAAGGATAAGGAACTCCTTATCAGGCAGAAACTTGCGGAGAAACTTCACCGGGGCACCATAGATTTCTATCTCAGTTTCGAGGCCAATGCAGCCGGTTCGGCGAGGAAAATCAACGCAGAACTCGCCGGAGAATATTTCAGGCAGATTGCAGAGCTAGGTGAAAGTCTCGGTGTGAAGACAGACTCTGCCCTCTACATCAATACGATTCTCAGGTTCCCGGACATAATGGATACAGGGCGTCAGGACATCATAACTGATGAAAACTGGAAAGAAGTGGAGGCTGCCATTGACCTGGCCATTGACAAGACGAACGAATACCGGGCACACGAGGGCATTGCCTTGTACCAGGATGTGACAGGCCGTGTCCATAATATTCTTGACCTGGAAGACGAGGTGGAGTCATTCGACCCTGAGAGAATTGCCGCGATAAGGGCGAAAATCGGAAAGGCCATTGAGGAACTCTCCCTGAAACCTGACCAGAGCCGTTTTGAGGAGGAGATGATTTACTATCTGGAAAAACTCGACATCAACGAGGAGAAAGTCCGTCTTCGCCAGCATTGCAAATATTTCATTGACACCATTGACAATGAGGAATATCCTGGCAAGAAGCTCGGCTTCATAATCCAGGAGATGGGCCGCGAAATAAACACCACCGGTTCCAAGTCGAATCACTCCGGCATCCAGAAAATCGTTGTCCGTATGAAGGACGAGCTGGAGAAAATCCGCGAGCAATCAATGAATATCCTATAAATTCCCCCCCTGCCCCCATTACGGGGGAGCGCGCTTCGTGCGCACCATCGCCTCAAGGCTTGCGCTTCGCTGTTCTTCGCGCGGCGGCTGATGCCGCCGTCGCAGACTTCGTCTGCTCTAGGTGCTTCGTGGGAAGGTAAGTGCTTGTAATTAACCAAGTTTCAGGGCTGATGCCACCAAGCAGACTAGCCGTTGGCGGAGACGACAGTAACCTCAATACCCATATCCTGAAGACTCTCCAGGTACATCTGTGGAATACCGTCATCCGTGATTATCCTGTCAATGTCGCCAAGATCGCAAATCTTGCTGAAACCCTTCTTGCCGAACTTCGTACTGTCCACAAGCAGCACAGTCTGCTGCGAAGTGTTCATCATCATCCTGTTCAGATTCGCCTCCATCATATTCGTTGTGGTGACACCGAACTCAAGGTCAACGCCGTCCGCACCCATGAAAAGCAGACTGCAATTGAAATACTTCAGCATATCCTCAGCAAACGATCCCACTACGGAAACAGAACTCTCGCGGACCATGCCGCCAAGCTGGACCACATCTATCTGCTTATTCTGCGACAACATCGAAGACGCTGATACAGAAGCAGATATCACAGTGATATTCTTCTTCTCGACAAGTTCCTTCGCAGTATAGAGAATAGTCGTTCCCGAAGCCACCAGAATAGAATCATGGTCATTCACCAGCTTCGCCGCCATCTTGCCGATAGCCCTCTTCTCCCGGACCATCTGCTTTTCCTTCTCATTGATATGCCTGTCACCGATATACGGGCTGATAGGAATGGCGCGGCCGTGAGTCCTGTAAAGCTTGTTCTGCTTCTCCAATGTCGAGAGATCCTTCCTGATAGTCACTTCAGATACCGAAAGCCTCTCTGAAAGGTCTGATACTGAGACACTTCCCTGAAGCTGCAGTATATCCAGAATCGCCCTGTGCCTGTCGGACAAAGACTCCTGTTCAATGTTGATTTTCGGATTAGTTTCCATAATATTGAGTTTTTGTATTTTCATTCAATCCCAAGCACAGCCGTATCCAGCCCCCAGCACCCATTCTGCACAATCGGGACAGGCTTCCCGTCCAGATTATTCTCATAAACGACATCCTCAATGAAAGTATGGGAATGGCCCCCGACAACCAAGTCAATATTCCTCGTCGCCCTGACCAGGTCCTGGTCCATGAAATCCTCCTTCTCAAGGCCCAGATGAGTAAGAGCAATGACAAGGTCGCATTTCTTCTCATTCTTCAGGTATGAAGCCCAACGGTTCGCAGTCTCCACATCGTCCAGCTTCGGCAGACGGTCAGCAATAGTCCTCTCAACGACCTTGGTAATATCTGTCAATATTCCGAAAATGCCGATACGGAGTCCCCCCCGCTTCAATATAACGTAAGGCTGGACATATTTACCCAGCTCAAACGGGGAAAAATCATAATTGGCGCAGACCACAGGGCACTTCAACCCTGCCAGGCGGCCGGTAAGATTCTCAATCCCGTCATCGAACTCATGATTGCCGAGAGTAACCACATCATAGCCAAGGGCATTGACCAAATCAACCTCAAGTTTACCCCCGAGAGTCGTATAGTATGAGGTTCCCTGGTTGAAATCCCCGGCATGGAGAAGCAGGAAATTCCTCTTCCCCACAGCATTCCTCACACTGTCCACAATGGCA
>JBJEBP010000287.1:0-6438 GCA_051870135.1 Candidatus Cryptobacteroides sp.
AAAGCCCCGCGCCATCTTCGGTTAACAGTCAGGATAGGGGTACCTGAGTAGTTACTAATTCTTGTCCATCGACCGAAATACAATACCACTCATAAGGTGATGTCCCTTGATCAATAATTTTATACGATCCAGTTATATCAAGGTTAAGGATTTCACCTTCTAACATCATTCTTATAGTAGTAGCAGTATCAGATCTTTTTGCAGCCTCAACCATTTTGCCATATGCTACTGTTGTTATTGCTGCAGGGCAGGGAGTCTTGCCTTTAGGAGTATAGTATTTGCCGACCACAGAGGTCGAACAATTTCAAATGCATAACATCAGCACTATAAAAACGCAGAAAGCAAGAAATTTAGAGTGTTTCATAATCAATAAGAGTTAATTAAATTCCTTTTCTAATACTGTTGTCGTGAGCGATACGAGTTTAATCGTCATTAAAAATCTATCCTATACGTATGCAGAGGACATAATAACCAAATCCAAACTCGTAAGGCGTACTTTCGAAATCCTGATTATTATCAGTTTTAATCGTATAAGTAATTGTCGTAAATTCGTCAGGTATTGCTCCTCCTTTTACAAAGAAAGCTGTTTGCGTAGGGTATACGACAGTTGTGACCCGTTTTCAAATAATCTGACTGTAACTTGTGACAAAGTTCTCCATCAACCATGTCGCATCTTACAACGTCAATAGAACCATAATGATATTGTAATTATTATATGATTCATATTTCACACAATCAATATCAAAAATTCAATGATAGTGATTGCAAAGGACGAATATAACAAAATTCGAATTAATAAGATAAAAGAAAATAGAGAAATAAGGAGTTTCTTTACTCCATAAAGTCTATATGAGAAGAAATCACTGTTATGTCGTACATTCATTATCCCTTCCCATATACATTATCGATAGTTTGTCTTACATCGCATAATTTGAGGCAAGCCCTATCGTTTATTGTCTGAGAAAATGTTATTGGTTAGAATGGTTGCCAACTTGATATGACGAAAAACATAACATATTTCTACTTGTCTAGAAATTGAAAAAGCGTTTCCTCCTCTAAAAAGAGTGTTTCTCCGCATTCATACAGATGATAAATGATGAATTTGTCAGAAGCGAGCATAGTTGGATCTCAGATAATTCAGGCATTCACTGCAGAAAGCGCGGCGGCTGATGCCGCCGTCGCAGACTTCGTCCGCTTTAAGTGATTCTTGGGAAAGTAAGTGCGTTAAAAGACCACGCAGTTAGCACTTACAACTCAACGTGTTACTTGTGATTAACCATGTTTCGGGGCTGGATGGCAGCTCATTTCGGAGGACTTGCCAGTGTTGGTGGCATTATTGTAGGAGCACCCAACGACGCACTTTAAGCAAGCGTAGCTTGCGTAGGCGGCATCAGCCGCCGCGCGAAGAACAGCGAAGCGTTGGCTTTTGTGGCGATGGTGCGCACGGAGCGCGCTCCCCCGTAATGGGGGCAGGGGGGATTTGGAATATGGCCTGGTCCTCCGAAATGAAGTGCCTCCTCGGCTACAATTTCCAGTTTATTTCTTGTTATTTCAAAATAAAAACGTAAATTTGCAGAGAAATTTCAAGGGAACAAGTGATTTAAGGCAGGTGATTTTCTTACGGGAAAGGCCTGCCTTTTTTCGACTCTACCGAGGGGGTATATTGAAAGGGAATCTTGTTCTTTCACATCACTTAATTACCTTGGAATTTTTATGAGAACAAAGAACCACCGAACGATAATCGCCATTGAAGTGGAGATTATCAGACTTGTCAAAGTACAAGCTTACAAGCGTGTACGCTTTGGCAAGGTTGAAAAAGTACGGAGTCACTTCAGAAGTGATTAACATAACTTAAGCAACTCCATATAGTCGGCAATATGCCATCCACTTCACCCCTCGGTTTTACTATTCCTCCTCAGGCATATTCCCGGCATAGGCCTTCCACTTGTCAATGAGGGCACGCATATCTGCCGGCAACTCCGAGTCGAAACGGATGAATTCACCGGTGCGGGGATGGACAAAGCCCAGGGTCTTCGCATGAAGAGCCTGGCGCGGACAAAGCTCGAAACAATTGCGGATGAACTGCTTGTATTTCGAATAAATCGTACCCTTGCGAATTTCATTGCCACCGTAGCGGGCATCATTGAAGAGAGGATGGCCGATATAATTCATGTGAACCCTTATCTGATGGGTCCTGCCCGTCTCCAGACGGCATTCCACCACAGTCACATAACCATAGCGTTCCAGAACACGGTAGTGCGTCACTGCATGCTTGCCCTTGTCCCCTTCCGGATACACCTTGAAGCGGAGACGGTCATTCGGGTCACGACCGATATTGCCGGTAATCGTCCCTTCATCTTCCTTGATATTGCCCCAGACCACCGCAACATACTTCCGCTCAATGGTATGCCTGAAGAACTGGCCGGCCAGATCCAGCTGCGAATCATCATTCTTGGCAACAACGAGAAGACCGGAAGTATCCATGTCAATCCTGTGCACCAGCACGCCCATCCTGTCATCCTTGGCATCGGGGCCCTGTGAAATTCCGAGATGGAAGGCCAATGCATTCACAAGTGTCCCCTCAAAATGCCCGTGGCCCGGATGTACCACCATTCCCGCAGGCTTGTTGACCACCAGAAGGTCCTCATCCTCATACACGATGTCAAGCGGAATATCCTCCGGCAACACCTCGAAACCCCTTCTCTCATAAGGCATTACGAAACGGATTACATCGCCGGGACGGACTATCATATTGGCCTTTGCAACCTTGTCGCCGAGGCGCACATAGCCATTCTTGATGGCACATTGCACCCTGTGCCTGGACGTATCCATCAGATGGCAGGCCATGTACTTGTCAATGCGGAGAGGCGTCTGCCCCACATCCACATTGAGCCTGAAATGCTCGAACATTCCCTGCTCATCATCCTCCACGGAGGAATCATCACCTGCAGCGCTGTCCAAAGACGGACCGGACGCACCGCTCTCCCCTACCTCGACATCTTCCTCATTGGAAGCAAAAAGCGTATCCTCAAACTGCTCCATCACTATTCCTCTTTTCCTTCAAGCCTCAGGTACAATGTCACACCGGAACCCTTGGTAACGGAATACTCCGACGGCTCAGGAGCCTGCCTGTAAACAACCGCATCCAGGGAATCGCTGTAATTTTTCACATTCTTGTCAAACTTCAAACCGCTGATATTCAGCGAATTGTCGAGCACCGCATCCACAGCGCGGAGATACCGCATTCCCTTTACATCCGGAACCATTGTCTCATCATCGTCCGAAAGGCCCACTACAAGGTCAATGACAGAACCACTGTTGACCATAACACCCTTGCCTATGTCACGCCCCCTGTACTGCTGCTTGAGCACATAGTTGGTTGCAATATCCGGAGTATAACGCAGTTTGCCGAGCGTAAGTCCACGGGAGACGAGTTCAGCCTTGGCCTGGCGCATTGAAAGGCCCACCAAATCCGGCATCGACACTTTCTTCGGCGTCTTTGAATTGATAGTCAGCATTATACGTCTTCCCGCCTTGACCTTGCCACCGGCCTTCGGCACTTGGGAGAATACCAGGCCACGTCCCATCTTCCTGACATAGACGGAGTCCGTGACCTCCACCCTGACACCTACGGCTGCCGCCTCCTTCAAAGCATCCTCCACCGACCTGTTGGTGAAATCCGGCACCGTGATTTCCTTCCCGTGACGTGTCCCGACATTGAGAAGAACCGATGCGCCCAGCACAAGGGCAAGGATGGAAGCCGCCGCGATAAGCAGATTCTTCACTATCCAGTTGCTGAAAAAACCTTTTGTATCCATTTCAATCATCAATTATCCAAGAAAAATCACATCCAGGATCCCCTCGGTAACAAGGGCTATTCCTATGATGATAACAACCACTCCCGCCACCCTGTTAATCCAAAGCAAAGTACTCAGCCTGAAGTTCTTGCGAAAACGGCTGAAGGCCCACGAGAACATGAACCAATACAGGGCGGAGCCGCCGCTGAGGGACAGTAGAATCGGTGCGACCCTAAAGTCATTCGGTTCCAGTTGAATCCCGAAGAACGCAAACAATGCGAAAATCACGAAAATCGCCCCCGGATTGGAAATTCCCATAAAGACAGCCTGGAAAAAATCCTTCAGGGAATATGACGGGGTCTGGTGCTCCTCCTTCATTTTACGGAAAGGATCCTTGAAGGCCATACTGCATCCGAGGAGGATGACAATGATGCCGCCTCCAACCATTATGAGAATGCGGTGGTCCGCAATGAATGACTCGGCGAAGGCCAATGCGAAAATCGCAATGACGGCGAACAATGTGTCAACGAGGCAGGCCCCCAGACCAGCCATGAAACCGGCCTTGTGTCCTTCGCTGAGGGATTTCTGGATGACAAGAATAGCTATCGGCCCGAGAGGGACCGAAGCGCAGATGCCGATAAGAAAGCCTTTCAATATGTCTAATAGCATCAAATCCATCATCCAATACGTTGACAAATTACAAATATAATGAAATAATTCATATCTTTGCCTGATTGAAAACCTGAAAGAATGAAACAGAGAGAATCTGAAAGAAAAGATATGCCGGAAGCAACCCGTCGCCCGGAAAAAACCATGGCGGCAATGCTTGTGCTTTTCGTCACATTGGCATCCCTGCCGTTTCTTGTCCCCCATACGGGATTGCTGTCGCTTTTCTGCCTCGTTCCCCTGCTGTGCATGGAATATATCGGTACGGAGAACGGTGTCAGGAGAATGTGGCTCTGGCATTACTCAGCCTTCGTATTGTGGAATGCCGCCACGACATTCTGGGTCTGCAATGCCACTGTAGGTGGCGGCCTGTTCGCAATATTCGCCAACGCCCTGCAGATGTCATTGATATTCGGCACTTTCAGATGGAGCAGAAGAGTACTCAAGGGCATCCTCCCTTATATTTTCCTCGCTTTTCTCTGGATTGCCTGGGAATACTGGTACCTGACCTCGGCACAGATTTCCTGGCCATGGCTGGTCCTCGGCAACTCATTCGCAAGAACGACCACATTGGTACAGTGGTATGAGTTCACTGGCGCACTCGGAGGAAGTCTCTGGATCTGGACCTGCAACCTCGGCCTGTTCGGCCTGATGATGTGGCTGGCTACCGGAAGAATCAGGACGGCGGGAAAGGTGGCCCTGGCCAGTCTCCCGCTGATGTACATTCTCCTCCTCGCAGTTCCTACGGTCTATTCATTGTTCAGATACAAGGCCAAGGACATTGCTCCGGAAAAGACATTGGACGTGATTGTCCTGCAGCCCAACATTGACCCATACCATAAATTCGAGGCACTTACGCAGAGCCAGCAGAATGCAATTCTCCTCAAGGAGTTCGATTCGGCATTGGCCGAAAACGGGTACGACAGCACCGGAATGATACTCGCCCTGGCCCCCGAGACATTCACGGGTGGCGTAGTCAACGGCCGCATTGAAGAGACCAGCATCACCTGGAGGCAGTTCAAGTCTTATCTTGAAGACAAGCCCGGAATGAATCTTCTCTTCGGAGCATCCACATACGACTACACATTCTCGGAAAAGGCACCGTCATACAATGCGAGAAAATGCCGGGACGGGAGCTGGGTCGAATCACACAATTCGGCCATAATGATGGACAGGAGCGGGGAAACCTCCACATACCACAAATCCAAGCTCGTCGTGGGCGTGGAAATGATGCCTTATCCCGCATTCTTCAGCAAGATAGACAATATGCTCGGCGGCGTTATAGGCAGATGCGTGGGACAGGATGAGGTCAGTCTTCTGGACTGCGTGAGCAGGGACAGCCTCGGGAAAGTCACGGAAAGAGTCCCTGTAGGATGTGCAATATGCTATGAATCAGTGTATCCGGAGCATTGTATCGAATATGTCAGGAAAGGCGCCAAACTGCTCACTGTCATAACCAATGATGCCTGGTGGGGCAATACTCCGGGATACCGCCAGCACCTGAGCTATTCAGCATTGAGAGCAATCGAAACAGGCAGATACATTGTCAGGAGTGCCAATACCGGAATATCGGCAATAATAAATCCACGTGGCGACATTCTCGAAGAAACAGAGTGGTGGAAACCGGCGCATATAGTATCTGAAGCCGGGCTGGAGGACAGAAAGACATTTTTCGTAACCTACGGGGACATTACCGGAAGGGTCTGCGCATTCATGGCCCTGATGATATTGATGAGCGTGGCCGTGAGGGCTTTCGTCGCCCGCCGGCAGGCGAAGCCTGCTTAAGATTTGGCTTATATTTCCGAGGCAAGATTTTCTCCCGAAGAATGAGCGTAGCAGAGCTACGTGACTGATGAGGGAGGAAATATGGACCGGAAAGACTGGCAAAGATGATGCTTGTTATTCTTTGAAGACGCCACAAAAAAAGGGGCGGTGCAGAAACAATCCGGACCACCCCGACCAATAGGGAATTATG
>JBJEBP010000288.1:0-25714 GCA_051870135.1 Candidatus Cryptobacteroides sp.
CCCCGACCCTCTGCTTGTAAGGCAGACGCTCTGAACCAACTGAGCTATGCTCCCGAGCTTGGCTCCTGAACCAGGACTTGAACCTGGGACCCTCTGATTAACAGTCAGATGCTCTAACCAACTGAGCTATTCAGGAATTTACCCGTGTTTTTGTTTCGGGATTGCAAAGGTACAACAAAAAGATTTGTTTGCAAATTTTTTTCGCATTTTTTTGCTAACTTTGTGAAGATTTTTTGACGGGGTTGTTGCCGGTTTGGCTGCGTCATTTAAGTAAGTAATTGAGGTACAATTTATTGCAGCATCTTGCTATGGATATCGATCTTTTGGCTAAAATGATAAGGGATGTCGTCCTTGAGAAGGATGAAGTGGCGTTGCCGGGTCTTGGTATGTTCATGGCTGAATTTGTACCGGCCAGTTTCTCGGACAAGGGCTATACAATCAATCCGCCGTACAAGAGGCTTTCTTTCCGGCAGATGGACAATAATGCGGACAGGACTCTCATCCATCTCTATGCTGAAGCCAACAAAATCAATGACGAAACTGCGGATCATATTGTCAACGATTTCCTTTCCGGCCTCAAGGACATACTGATGGTGCGGAAGTCGGTTGTTCTTCCCGGGCTAGGAAGGCTCAGGGCAACGAAAGAGAACAATTTCTTTTTCATTGCCGATGAGAATCTGGAGATTTATCCCGAGGGTTTCGGGCTTGAGCCGGTATCACTCAAGACTCATCAGGAGACAGTATCCGAGGTCGCGGAGACAATGGCGGGATTGAAATCAATATTGGAGCCGGAGCCGGTCGCAGAGCCGGAGCCAGCCGCTGAGCCCGAGCCGGTTCCTGAATCCGTCATTGCAGAACCAGAATCGGAAGTCATTGCAGAACCGCAGCCGGAGATAGCACCTGAAGTTGCGCCGGAGGCAGGGCCTGCGATTATGCCGGAACCCGCCTCGGAGCCTGTGCAGGAAATCGTGCCGGCACCTGCCGCTGTCACCATTGCAGACCAGCCAACAGGCAATCAGCCAGACGGCTCGCATTTCTGGAAGACAGTCAGGCTCATTGCCGTAACCATTGTCATTCTCGCAATCCTCGCCCTCGCCGCATTCATCATTCTCTCAAGAGTGGCGCCGGATTTCATTGACAAAATCCTGTATTCTCCTGAGGAACTGGAAATCGTCAGGAAAATGACGACTGCCGCAATCCGTTAGGCCCCCAAAGAGCAGAACAAGCTGACAAGGAACGGCACCGTAAAGTCCACGGCGAATCCGTGAAAGATGGAAATCAGGACGAACTTGTCGCCGCAGCAGCTGGAAATAATCGGAAGGGTGGTGTCCGCAGTTGTCGCACCGCCGGAAGATATTGGCGCCAACGGGCCTGCAATCCGTACAAGGAAGGGTGCGCAAAGCAAGGTGAATACCTCTCTTATAATATTGGAAATCAATGCAATAGTCCCAAGATGAGGCCCACGGCTGCTGGAAATCAGCACGCTGGACAGGGAATAGTAGCCGAAGCCTGAACCGATGGCGAGAACGTCGGCGGTTCCGTATCCGAGGAAGAGATTGACAATTATGCAGCCGGCGTATGTCCCGAGAATTGTCGCAAGAGGGAGAAGTACAATGCTGGGATTCATTGACTTTATGGAAGAAACCAGTTCAGGATTGCCCCCGACGCTCATCCCGACCATCATCATCAATATGCAGAGGGACCAGATACTCAGCTTGTGGACAATGCTGCAGCCCGCGAGCAAACCGCTGAGCCCCAGTACTATCCCGGCAATGAAGAAGCCGAGGATGACCAGGCTCCCGCCCATTCCGCTCCAGATGGAAACTCTGTTGCCAGGTTGTCCGTTGCTCCCTGCCGGCATGGAATCCCCGGCCTTTTCCGTTCCTTTCCCGGTCCTGCCTCCCATATACTTCCAGAGCAGCCAGGCCAATGTGCAACTGCCAGCAACCCCTCCCAGGCTGAGGACAGCGGCGGCCAGGCCTATGGACGGCAACGCCCCGATTACCTCCCTGTCGCTCCCGGCCTCCCAGCCAAGAAACAGAAGCAGCAGCCAGGTTACCGCAATGACAGGCTTCTGGAGCCCTTTTATCCGGAGAATCCGCCCTAGTACCATGCCGGCGGCCATGCAAGCTATAACCTTAAACATCCCTCGTTTTCAACTAACCGGCGGCAAAGATAGGCATCTTCGGAGAAAATAGGAACATCGTGGTAAAAATTGTAATAAAGTGTAATAAAATGTAAAAGTTTTGCTATATTTGCCGATAATAGCGTGAAAGGCAAAATTTATGAACACATTTATCGGCGAATATACGGTTAAGATTGACGACAAAGGGAGGATGGTATTCCCTTCGGCGTTCAAGTCGCTTATGCCCGCTGATGGAGACATGAGGTTCGTCATCAAGAAAGACATTTTCGAGGACTGCCTTGAGATGTACACCTTTGAGGAATGGGAGCGCCAGAGTTCCGAAGTCAAGTCCAGGCTGAATTTCTTCAACAGGGACCACGCTATGTTTTGGAGGGAATATATGCGTGACCGCGCAATTGTGGAGCCTGACGGCAAGGTCGGCAGGATTTCCGTTCCCAAGAAACTTCTGGAAGCCATAGGTGTAAACAAAGAGGTAGTGTTCTCGGGCAATGACTACAAAATCGAAATCTGGGCCAGGGAAAAATTCGAGGAGGCACGCATTTCGAATGAGCAGTATATCAGTCTGGCCGGGATGCTCTCACAGTAGAGACGGAGGCCCTGAATGTCTGGATATCATACACCGGTGCTTCTCAATGAGAGTGTTTCGGCTCTCATCACCAATCCACAAGGTACATACGTAGATGCCACTTTCGGAGGTGGCGGCCATACTTCGGAGATCCTTTCACGCTTGTCTCCGGAGGGCCGGGTCGTCGCCTTCGATCGTGACAGTGACGCAATATGCAACAAATTGGATGACAGTAGGTTGACCCTTGTCAGGACTGATTTCCGCTACATACGGAACCAGGTTATGCTGGATGCCTGGAATGCCAGAAAAGTTCCGGTGGAGGCTAAAGTTGACGGAGTCCTCGCGGATCTCGGAGTATCGTCCCACCAGTTCGACACGGCAGAGCGAGGATTCTCCTTCAGGTTCGACGCCCCTCTGGACATGAGGATGAATACGGAGGCTTCCCTTACTGCGGCTGACGTTGTCAATACCTATCCGAGAGAGGAAATCGAGAAAATCCTCAGGCTTTACGGCGAGGTGGACAATCCGGGCAGGATTGCCAGGCTCATTGAGTCGGGCAGGGCTGCCTCGGCCATCAGGACGACCGGCGACCTTGACAAGTGCATTGCCCCGGCTGTACCTGAGTTCCAGAGCCACAAGATTCTTGCGAAAATCTATCAGGCACTGCGCATTGAGGTCAATCACGAGATGCGTTCCCTCGAGAAATTCCTTTCCGGCGCTGCCGGATCGCTCCGCCCCGGCGGAAGGCTCGTTGTCATCACCTACCATTCCCTTGAGGACAGGATGGTCAAGAATTTCATCAAGTCCGGAAATATCAGGGGCGAGGTGGAGAAGGATTTCTACGGCAATGTCAATGCCCCTCTGCGGGCTGTCAACAGGAAGCCGATTCTCCCGGCCGAGGAGGAGATTTCGTCCAATACCAGGGCGAGGAGCGCAAAGCTGAGAATCGCTGAAAAAACAGGGGAGGACGAGGTATGAGTTTCAAGAGTATAATGACGTTCCTCGGCCAGGTGGTGAAGTCCATCCTTGAGGGCAAGCTCCTTATGAGGCTCGGGGTGGAGAAACTCTTCCCGTATTTCCTCTATTTGTTCGTATTGTTCTGGCTTGTAATCCTGTTTGACATGGCCTCGGAGAATGTAATTGCAAGGGCTGAGAAGAACAGGGCAGTAATCAAGGAACTGTCAATCAAACATGCACAGAAGATGGTGATTCTCAAGGGATTCGACAGGGCAAGCACTGTGGATGCCCTTCTGGATGACCTCAATTCTGAAGTGGGAGTGCCGGAGAAGCCGGCCGTTGTAATCGACAGGAGGAGGAAGTGATGAAGGGAAACAAGGGAAATATTCTGAAGACTGACAGGGAGGGATTCCTGCTGTGGCTTCTCTACATCGCTTTCATCATTGCTTCCGTCGCCGTGATTGTGAGGGTGTTGTATCTGCAGAGGACGTTCGTGGACAGCGACCCGTACATTGCGAAGTACTATATGAACAAGAGTACGAGGCAGCCGATTGAGCCGAGAAGGGGAGACATCATATCGTCTGAGGGAAGGCTTCTTGCCACTTCCATTCCGATGTACCAGATATTCATGGACTGCACCGTCAGGAAGCAGGAGTTCATTGACTATGGCTTGATCAAGGGCCGGGAGAAGGGAGAGGCGAAGGAGAATGAATGGAGGGCCAAGGCGCGGGAACTGTCCAAGAGCCTTGCAGCCGCGGTCCCGGAGAAGAGTGCGGATGGCTGGTACAAGGCCATCATGAACGGCAGGGAGAAAGGTACCACCTATATGAAAGTCAGCGGGCTGGTGGACCATGCTACAATGCTGAAATTCAGGCAGATGCCATTGTTCTGCGAAGGCGGCAACAGGGGTGGTATCATTGTGGTGAACAGGGACAAGAGGAGTTATCCGTACGGTTCCCTTGCGAGGAGGGTAATCGGTTATGTTGAGGACGGCAAGACCGCAAAGGGACTGGAGGGTGCGTACGACTACTATCTCCACGGGAGCAGCGGCTACAGGTGGATGAGAAAGAGTGACAAGGCAATGATTCTCGACAAGGACAGCAGCTGGGTCAATGCGACCGACGGCTATGATGTCAGGACGACGCTGAACATTGACCTTCAGGATATTGCAGACAAGTCGCTGAGGTCCAGGATTGCGGACCAGCAGGATATTGAGGGCGGATGCGTGATGGTGATGGATGTCGAGACCGGAGCAATCTGCACTATGGTGAACCTCCTCCGTGACTCTGTCACGAGGGCATTGGGAGAGACATACAACCTTGCCATAGGCCGGAAGGGCAACCCGGGTTCCGTGTTCAAGACCGCAATACTGATGAGCGTGATGGAGGACGGCGGAGTGAAGCTCTCGGACGAGATTCCGACGGACGGGGGAGATGTGAAGATTGCGAAAATAAAGCCGGACGACCACGTGAGGGATTATGAGCGGAGGACAGGCAAGAAGACAATGTCCGTGAGGAAGGGATATGAGATGTCATCGAACTACATATTCCAGAGACTGGTCAAGGACAACTACGCTTCCGAGCCGAAGAAGCTGATTGACAATCTTTACCGCTACCGTCTCGGGGAGGCCTTTGACTTTGACCTTCAGGGACTTGCGACTCCGGTGCTCCCGTCTCCGGATTCAAAGTTATGGACCATGACGGACCTTGCGTCCGTAGCGATTGGATATGCTGTGGCGGAAACCCCGCTCCACATCCTGACATTCTACAATGCCATTGCGAACAAGGGGAGGATGATGTGCCCTTACATTGTGGAATCGGTGGAGAAGGACGGGAAGATTGTGAAGAAGAAGGGCCCGTCGGTGCTGAACGGAGCGGTGTGCTCAAGGGCGGTTGCCGACAGCCTTACCAGCGGTCTTCTGTCGATTACCTCTGAGGGTACGGCGGCAAGGCTCAAGGATGCCAAGCTCAGGGTTGCCGGAAAGACCGGAACGGCCTGGGTATATATGGACTCGAAATATGCGAGCAAGACAGACCCGTTCAAGGACAAGGAGGGCAGGCGCAAATACCAGGCAACCTTCGTGGGGTTCTTCCCGGCGGAGCAGCCGAAATACACGGCAATCGTGGTGCTGTATTCATATCCTACGAACAAGGCCGTATTCGGAGGTACAATTCCTGCCGCCGTGTACAAGGACATTGTGGATAATCTCTACGTGATGGACGACACATTCCGGGAGGTTTACGGGGACAAGTCCCAGATGCCTGACATAAAGGTGGACACGCCGGTAACGGCCAGGGACGGAAAGGTTCCGGACGTGATGGGAATGGGGCTGAAAGATGCCCTCTATGCCATTGAGAATGATGGCTACAGATGCTCATATACTGGTTGCGGACACGTGGCCTCACAGAGTCCGGCTGCGGGAACGGCGCTCAAGACAGGTGAAATAGTAACATTGAAATTACAATAGAATGATATTGGAAGACATCATATCACAATGCAATGTGGCGGCGGTGACCGGTCCGTCCGGGACAGTCGTGACTGCACTTTGCAGCGATTCCAGGAAGGTGGTTCCCGGAGCGGCCTTCATTGCGGTACGCGGTTTTGCGGGCGACGGGCATAATTTCATTGCCTCGGCCATCGGGAAAGGCGCCTCAGCCGTATTGTATGAGGATGAGGATGCTCTCCGGGAGCAGCTCGAAGGCCTGGATTCTTCCCTCAGGGAGAAGGTTGCATTTGTCCGGGTCAAGGATTCGAGATATGCTGTGGCAATGGCTGCGGATGCATTCTACGGGCATCCTTCACGCTACCTGACCCTTGTCGGCATTACCGGGACCAATGGCAAGACCACTACGGTGACATTGCTCTACCATCTCTTCACCAATCTCGGATACCGTTGCGGTCTGCTTTCCACCATTGCCAACTATGTGGGTGACAGGATGTTGGAGACCGCCAACACGACTGCTGACCCTATTACCATCAATTCCCTCATGAGGGAAATGGTGGACGAGGGCTGCGAATATTGCTTCATGGAGGTCAGCTCAATAGGAATGGAGCAGGAGCGTGTGACCGGCCTGGATTTCAATATCGGAATCTTCTCGAACCTTACCCACGACCATCTGGACTACCACAAGACATTCGCGGAATATCTCCGTTGCAAGAAACTCTTCCTCGACAGGCTTCCGGCCGGTGCATACGCAGTGACCAATGCCGATGACCGGAACGGAATGGTGATGGTGCAGAATACGGCGGCGAAGGTGGTGACCTACTCCTGCAGGAGCATTGCGGACCATACCTGCCGCATCATGGAGGAGAGTTTTGACGGGATGCAGCTGCGGATTGACGGCCGGGAGGTCTGGACCAGGCTGATTGGACAGCACAATGCCTACAATCTCCTGGCAATTTACACGGCCGCTGTCATCTGCGGGGCAACTGAAGACGAGGCATTGCTCCAGATCAGCCGCCTGGAATCCGCCAAGGGCAGGCTGGAGACCCTCAGGGGGCCGAAAGACATATCTGTGATAATCGACTACGCCCACACTCCGGATGCCATGGAGAATGTTCTCCGCACCCTCAGGGAGATTGGCCCGAAGAAGAACATCGTGTGCCTCTTCGGCTGCGGCGGGGACAGGGACAGGACCAAGAGACCGGAGATGGCTGCGGTCGCGGAGAAATATGCCGACAGGGTTTTCGTGACCTCGGACAACAGCAGGACCGAGAAGACAGAGGACATCCTGGAGGATATCAGGAAGGGATTCAGCCCGGAGGGACTTGCCAAGTCATTGTTCATAGCGGACAGGAAAGAGGCAATCAGGGCAGCCGTGACCCTTTCCCCTGAAGGATCAGTCATCCTGCTTGCGGGCAAGGGACACGAGACATATCAGATAATAGGTACCGAGCACAGACATTTTGACGAAAGGGAGATTGTCAGCGAGGTCTTCAATACTATGAGACAATTATGATTTACGCACTTTTCCAGGCATTGAAGGATTATGACATCCCGGGACAGGGCCTCATGACTTATCTGTCATTCAGGGCCATGCTCGGGTGCGTCACAGCCATGCTCATATCCCTTTTCGTGGGAAGAAGAATCATCCGCTGGCTGCAGAAGAAGCAGATTGGGGAGACAATCCGCGACCTCGGGCTTGAGGGCCAGATGCAGAAGAAGGGCACCCCGACTATGGGCGGAGTCATCATCCTGCTCGCCATCATTGTACCGGTGCTGCTGTTCTGCGACCTGACCAACATTTATACCCAGCTCCTGCTTCTCACCACCATCTGGTGCGGAGGAATGGGCTTCGCCGATGACTATATCAAGGTCTTCAAGCACGACAAGGAAGGGATGAGCGAGAAGATGAAGATCGTTCTTCAGGTTGCCCTCGGCTTCGTGGTGGGACTGACTGTATGTTTCAGCGACCAGATAGTGGTTCGGGAAAAGGTCGAGATCAAGCCTGCCCAGTCCCTCAATGTGGATACTGAGACTCTTGTCGAGGACAGCGTTTGGGAAATGGAGAACGTGGTCAAGAGCACCAAGACCACGATTCCTTTCATCAAGGACCACGAGTTCGACTACAAGTGGTTCTCTCCTTTCAAGGGTGCCTGGGGCTGGTATTGCAAATGGGCGATTTACGTGCTGATGATAGTCATTGTCATCACGGCCTGCTCCAACGGAACCAATCTCACGGACGGCATGGACGGACTGTCCGCAGGGACATCCGCGATAGTCGGGGTCGTAATAGGAATACTTGCCTGGCTCAGCGGCAATATTCTCAACTCGGAATATCTCAACATAATGTTCATTCCGGGTACCGGTGAGGTGGCCATCTTCATGGCAATCTTCGTCGGAGCCCTCTGCGGCTTCCTCTGGTACAACTCCTATCCTGCCCAGGTATTCATGGGCGATACCGGAAGCCTTGCCATCGGAGGAATCATCGGAGTCAGCGCCATCCTCATCAGGAAGGAACTTCTGCTCCCGGTTCTTTGCGGAGTATTTTTCGTGGAGAGCCTCTCGGTGCTGATGCAGAGATTTTATTTCAAATATACGAAACACAAATACGGAGCCGGCCGCAGGATTTTCAGGATGGCGCCTCTTCATCACCATTACCAGAAGATAGACGTTCCTGCCCTGATCAACTGGCCTTCGCACCCGATCCCGGAAGCAAAGATTGTCGCCCGCTTCTGGCTGGTTGAGCTGATATTGGCTGTGGCGACATTGGCATTATTGAAAATCAGGTAGTCATGAATAATAGGATTGTTGTTCTTGGAGGAGGAGAAAGCGGAGTTGGTGCCGCAGTCCTCGCAAAAGTCAAAGGCTTTGACGTTTTTCTTTCCGACAAGGGAAAGATTGAGAACAAGTATGTGGAAATGCTCGAGCAATGGGAAATCCCGTTCGAGCAGGGCGGACATACGGAGGACTTGATTCTCAATGCCTCTGAGGTCATAAAGAGCCCGGGCATCCCTTCCACCGTGCCTCTCGTGAAGAAAATCGAGGCTGCCGGAATCGGAATTGTCTCCGAGATTGAGTTCGCCGGCCGCTATGACAATGCGAAGAAAATCTGCGTCACCGGAAGCAACGGCAAGACCACCACTACATCATTGATTTACTATCTCCTCCAGGAGGCGGGGCTCAATGTGGGTCTGGGCGGCAATATCGGCAAGAGCTACGCCCTTCAGGTCGCCACGGAGCATTTTGATTACTATGTCCTGGAAATCAGCAGTTTCCAGCTGGACAACTGCTATGAGTTCAGGCCTGACATAGCCGTGATTACCAACATTACCCCTGACCATCTGGACAGGTACGGCTACAACATGGAGAATTATGTCAGGGCCAAGTTCCGCATCATCAGGAACCTCAGGCCTGAGGACTGCTTCATTTTCGACTCCGACGATGAGATTACAATCAACCATCTCGACAAAATAGTGACCGAGGCCAAGAAACTGCCTTTCACCCAGAAGGACAAGGTCGAGCAGGGTGCCTACATTGAGGATGACCGGATTGTAATCAAGTATGAGGATGAGGAATGCGACATTTTCCTGAAGGAACTTGCACTCGGCGGCATTCACAATGTTTACAATTCAATGGCAGCGGCCCTTGCAGCGAAGGCCACCGGCATTGACAATGCCGTAATCCGCGAGTCTCTCGAGACATTCAAGCCTATCGAGCACAGGCTGGAACCGGTCATGAGCGTCGGCGGTGTCCTGTATATCAATGATTCCAAGGCAACCAACGTGGATGCTGCCTGGTATGCCCTCGAATGCCAGACCCGTCCGGTCGTATGGATTGTGGGCGGTACCGACAAGGGCAATGACTACAAGGTCCTGGAATCTCTTGTCCGTGATAAGGTCAAGGCAATAGTATGCCTCGGCGTGGACAACCGGAAGATTCACGATGCCTTCGAGGCCATTGTGGGCCGGGACAATATCAAGGATACTACTTCAGCCGATGAGGCGGTAAGGGTGTCGGCTTCATTTGCAGAGGACGGGGACGTTGTGCTTCTCAGCCCGTGCTGCGCAAGTTTCGACCTGTTTACCTGCTATGAGGACAGGGGAGAGCAGTTCAAGGCTGCCGTAAGAAAATTGTAAAAGTTTGACTGACAATGGCCAAGGCGACAGGGAAACAGAAGGCTCCCAGGTTCAGTGACCTGATAGACAAGCTTGAAGGCGACAAAATCATCTGGATTATCGTCTTCTTCATCATCGTGTTCTCCATTGTCGGAATGGCTTCGTCCACCTCGCTTCTGGCCAAGCTCAACGGGACATCGAGGATTGACTATGCAATCAAGCAAGTCTATGTGGCCCTAGGCGGACTTGGGGTAATCTGGCTGATATACAAGTTCGGCAAGGTCGGATTCCTGAAATTCTTCTCCAAGTTCGGCTTCATCATCTCGGTACTTCTCCTGGCTCTTCTGGACTCGCATTTCCAGGGTATTCCGTTCCTGAAACCGACGGAGACCTATACGGGCTCCGGCACCTGGAGGACAATAGTGATGTTCGGCGTCCCTGTGATGGTCTATGAGGTGGTGAAGGTTGCAATGGTGATGTATCTGGCCTGGGCGCTCCAGACATTGAAGCATAAGGAGACTGAACTTGCCGACAAACTGTCCAGTTTCAAATCCCTGCGTTTCCTGTCGAGCGATGAGGGCAAGGTAATGTTCTATCTGGGTGCCCCGATGGTCATTGTCTTCCTCCTGGAACTTGCCGGCAGTAACTCCAGCGCCATTTTCCTCGGCCTTGTGATGGGATTCACCGTCATTGTCGGGAATATGAAGTGGAAGTACATTTTCCACCTTCTCCTGGCCGGCGTCATTGCCCTCGGCCTGGTTTTCGCGCTGCAGAAACTTACCGGATGGACTTTCCTGACGAGGGTTACGACTGCGATTTCCCGTGTGAGCGACTTCCACGGCGACCCGATTGAGGAACTTCACAAGCTCGAACCGGGAACATTGGCATTCCAGAAAGTGCTTGACGGCTCCAAGCAGGTGATCAGTGCCAAGGTTGCAGTAAGTACGGGCGGAATTATGGGAAAAGGTCCCGGAAAGAGTACCCAGAGATATATTGTGTCGGTAATGTACGAGGACTATATGTACAGTTTCATCATAGAGGAGTACGGTCTGGCAGGTGGTATCCTGATACTTATGCTTTACGGAACTCTGCTGGCCAGAGGCTCGATTATAGTCAGGAACTGTGACACTGTCTTTGCCAAATGTGCTGTAGCCGGGCTCGTCGCCCTGATTTCCTGCCAGGCCCTGCTGCACATTCTCGTCAATGTTGACCTGATGCCGATGACGGGGCAGAACCTGCCGATGATAAGTCACGGAAACAGTTCATTCCTCTGTTTCTGCGTGGCTTTCGGCATCATCCTGTCTATAAGCCGTATGGCAAAGAAGAAGATTGCCAAGGAGACGGCGGATGAGATGAAGAATGCGCATTTCGGTACAGGGGACGAGCGGAAGGACTCACTGAGTGATTTGGAAGATTTTGAAACTACGATGCAATGAAACAATACAGACCATTGAGAATATTGATCAGCGGCGGCGGCACGGGAGGACATATTTTCCCTGCCGTGTCAATTGCGGACGAGATGCGCAGGCTCAATCCTGACAGCGAAATCCTTTTCGTCGGGGCTGAGGGCAAGATGGAGATGGAGAAGGTTCCGGCCGCAGGCTACAGGATTGTCGGGCTGCCGGTTGTCGGCCTCCAGCGCCAGCTGAATTTCAAGAATATAATAAACGACCTCAAGGCTCCGTTCAAGATTCTCAGGAGCATTTCCAAGGCCGGAGATATCATCAGGGATTTCCGTCCTGATGTCGCAGTCGGGGTCGGGGGCTATGCCAGCGCACCCCTTCTCTGGTCTGCCCAGAGACACGGCATTCCGACATTGATCCAGGAACAGAACGGTTTCGCCGGGCTTACGAACAAGATTCTCGGCAAGAAGGCGGATGTGATATGTGTGGCCTACGAGGGTATGGAGAGGTTCTTTCCGGCTGACAGGATTGTGATGACAGGCAATCCGATAAGGAAGGGAATCGTCCCTGCCACAGAGGAAATGCGCATGGAGGGATTGAAGTTCTATGGGCTTGACCCGTCGAAGAAGCATATCCTCATCGTAGGCGGAAGTCTCGGGAGCGGGACCCTGAACAAGTCAATGATGAACTGGATTGACAGTGGCTGCCCGGGTGGCGGGGACGTGGAGATAATCTGGCAGTGCGGGAAATACTACAAGCCTCAGGTTGAGGCGTTTATGGCCAATGCGGAAGCGAAATGCGGAAAGATGGCCGGAAATATACATTGGAATGACTTCATCTCCAGGATGGACCTGGCATACGCTGTGTCTGACCTGGTTATTTCGCGTTCCGGAGCCAGCACTGTATCGGAACTCTGTGCAGTCGGGAAGGCCGCCCTCTTCGTTCCTTCCCCGAATGTGGCGGAGGATCATCAGACTCATAATGCAATGGCCCTGGTCAGGAAGGATGCGGCAGCCCTCGTGAAGGATGCTGAAGCTCCCAGAACGTTGATGTCCAGGGCATTGGAACTTGTTTCGGATTCCGCAGCGATAGCCCGGATGGAAGAGAATATCTCCGCCCTCGCCCTGCCGGATGCGGCATTCAGGATAGCAGGGAAGATTTATGAACTTGTTGACAGGAGGAACCATAATGGCTGATTATAAACATATCTACCTTATCGGTATAGGCGGCATTGGAATGAGCGCCATTGCCAGATATTACAAATTCAAGGGCTACGAGGTCTCAGGCTATGACAAGACCCCGTCCGACTTGACCTCCAGGCTTCTGGAGGAGGGTATATCAGTGCATTTCGAGGACAGGCCGGACCTCATTCCGGAGGACATTGACGGTACTCTGGTCATATATACACCGGCCATTCCGGATTCCCTCGGGGAGATGGTGAAGGTCAGGGAAAGGGGCTACAAACTGCTGAAGCGCTCCAGAATCCTCGGGGAGATTACGAAAGGAAAACGTTGTCTTTCCGTTGCCGGTACTCACGGAAAGACCACCACGAGCACATTGACTGCCCATATCCTGACAGACAGCGGGGTGGGTTGCACAGCCTTCCTCGGCGGCATTTCCAAGAATTACGGGACCAACCTCCTTATGAGCCACAGCGATGCGGTGGTAGCCGAGGCGGACGAGTTCGACAGGTCCTTCCTCCAGCTTTATCCCGAGGTGGCAGTAATCACGGCAATGGATGCAGACCATCTGGACATTTACGGCGACATCAGCCACGTACGCCGGGCCTTCAAGGATTTCGCATCCCAGGTCAGCGGGAGGGTAATAGCAAAATACGGAATTGACATCAATGCCGGGGATACCAAGGCGGAGGTCCTGACCTACCATCTGGACAATCCCGGGGCTGATTTCCATTCCGTGAATGCCGCGCCGGACAAGCTCGGCTACTTCACCTTCGACCTGGTGTATCCGGGCGGGGTAATCAAGGATGTGAAATGCGGGGTGCCGGGCTGGGTCAATGTCGAGAACAGCATAGCCGCGGCAGCTATCTGCCTCAGCTACGGGCTTGAACCTGAGGCTATCAAGAATGCAATCGGAACATTCTCCGGGGTCAAGAGGCGTCTTGACATTCATCTGAATACTGAGGGCCTTTCCTACATTGACGATTATGCCCATCATCCGAAGGAACTTGCCACCGCAATAAGTTCGATGAGGGATATCTTCCCCGGCAGGAAGATTACTGCTGTGTTCCAGCCGCATCTGTACACCAGGACAAGGGATTTTGCGGACGGTTTCGCCGAGGCGCTCAGCGGGGTGGACAAACTCATTCTGCTGGACATTTATCCTGCGAGGGAGGAACCGATTCCGGGTGTGGACTCAAGCATTATCTTCGACAAGGTTACTGCTCCGGAGAAGGTCCTCCTGAAAAGGGACGAACTCATGGACTACCTTGAAACAGAGCCTCTTGATGTGCTTGTGACATTCGGGGCGGGAAACATTGACAGATTTGTGGAACCTATAACAAAGATGCTTGAAGCCAGATTGTAGATGAACAGACTTTGGAAATATGCTTTGGTGACGGTCTTCCTGATAGCCGTGCTGATGCTCCTGACTTTTCTTGACAGAAGGGAAGTCAATGAATATCATGCTCGTACTTGCAGCGGGACCAGGGTTGAGTTCGAGGCCGGGGCGGACAAGTCGTTCATCACGGAGGCGGATGTGGAAGGGTATATTGCCAAAGGGTACGGGAGCTGCTCGGGAAAACGTCTGGAAGACATTGACCTTCAGAAGATTGAGGAGGTGCTGAATGCCAGGGGCCCTATTCTTCGGGCGGACGCCTATGTTACCAAGGACGGCTATCTGAATGTGACGATTTCGCAGCGCCGTCCCGTTGTCAGGCTGATTTCCGGCTCCGGAAGCTGGTATGCGGATGAGTCGGGCTTCATCTTCCCGACACAGAGAAATTATACATCGAGGGTGCCGGTGGTTGACGGCAGGATTCCGCTAAAGCTTACTGCCGGTTTCAAGGGAATGCCGGAAAGCGATGCAGGGAAATCCTGGATGGCCGGAGTTCTGGAGCTGGTGGACTTTCTCGCGGACAACAGGGGCTGGGCCGACTCGATTTCCCAGATTCACGTTGACTCCAGGGGCAGGCTGGTCCTCGTTCCGGGAAAGGGCAGGGAGAAGTTCATAATCGGACGTCCGGAAGAGTTCCGGGACAAGTTCGACAGGATTGAGGATTATTACAGATATGTCAGGAACAGGCAGGATGAAGGCTACTATTCTACTGTGGACGTATCATACGCAGGACAGATTGTTTGTAGAAAATAAGAGGATATAATATGAATACACTCAATGAAGACACTGAGAGATATCTGGCGGTGATTGACCTCGGAACGAGCAAGACGGCTCTTGCCGTTGCCAAGGTTATCGGGGACAATATCCAGATTCTGTTTTACAGGAAGGCCCCTTCCGCTGGTATGAGGAACAGCGCTGTCCTCAATATCGCCAAGGTGGAAAAAGTTGTACGCGGACTTGTGTCGGAGGCGGAGAATGAGCTTAAAATCAAGATTCTCCAGGTGGCTGTAGGCCTTCCGAGATGCGATGTGCAGCAGAGGAAGGCTTCAGGGGAGTTCCCGCGGTCCGATGCGGACGAGTGCATCACTGAGGAGGAAATCCGGATGCTGAAGGAAATGGCAATGGATGACAGCAAGCTTGACAGGCCCGGGAATGAGATGATATATGGTGCTGTCGCCCAGTCGTTTGCAACGCCCGACTATATCCAGCTCAGCGAGAATGACATAGTGGGTATGGTCAGCCCTTCATTTACCGGAAATTTCAAGATTTTTATCGGCAAGAGGAGCAGCGTGAATTCCCTTTACAAGGTGTTCGCAGACCTTGGCATTGCCATTGTGAGGACTTATTTCAGCCCTATTGCAACAGCCAGGGCGGTCCTGACTGACGAGGAGTTGCAGAACGGTGTCGCATTGATTGACCTTGGCGCCGGTGCCACTTCCGTGTCCATTTATATTGACAGGATCCTAACCCATTATTCCTCGATTCCGTTCGGCGGAGACGTGGTTACTTCAGATATCAGGTCGGAATGCACGATTTCGGACCGGCTGGCGGAAAATATCAAGAAGGCATACGGAGGCTGTATGCCGGACAAACTCCAGACCCTTGGAGAAAAGATAATCCAGGTCGAGACCGACAGCAGCAATATCTCCAACCAGATTCCGGTGAGATACCTGTCGCAGATTATCACCGCGAGGGAACAGGAAATCCTGGATGCAATGCTTTATTTCATCCAGTCAAGCGGGCTCTCGGAGTATCTCCGCAAGGGTGTGGTCATTACCGGAGGCGGCGCTGAAATGCTGTACATCGGCAATTTCCTCAGGGATATATCAGGATACACGGTCAGGACCGGATATCCGAAGGGCGGTTTTGTGGCCACTGGTTGTGAAGGCATACTCAGCACTGATGCCGTTTGCACTGCTGGAATGGTTCTCCTTGCCAAGGAGGACAATCTGAATTGCTGCGCCGTATCCGATGAGGCTGAAGTAGAAGTGGTTGAAGAAGAGCCGGTTGCAGTCGAGGAGCCTGCCGTGGAACCTGAAGAGATGCCTGCAGGGGAGACTGCCGGGGAAAATGTTGAGGAAGAGTCCGGGGAAGTTCCGGAGGAGAAGGAGGAAATCCCTGCCGGGGAAGAGGAGAATAAGGAAGACAAGGGGAAAAAGGAAAAGAAGGATGGTCTTTTCAGCAAGGTGCGCTGGAAATTTGCCAGCATGTTCAATGAGATGAATAATGAGAATGTATAAAAACGGCGGGCTATGACAGACTATATAAGTGATACCAATATTGTGACCCCAACTGACTGGGAGCCGCAGAAGACAATGATAAAGGTCATCGGTGTCGGCGGCGGTGGCTGCAATGCCGTGACCTATATGTACAAGCAGAAAATCCAGGGCTGCGGATTCATAGTCTGCAATACTGATTCGCAGGCACTGTTCAAGAGCGACGTGCCGATAAAGCTCCAGCTCGGCAACGGGCTCGGGGCTGGAACTGATCCGGATATCGCCCGGAAAGCCGCGATTGACAGCCAGGATGAAATCCTCGCCAGGATTACTGAGGGTGGAACGAGGATGCTTTTCATAACTGCCGGCCTGGGAGGAGGTACCGGTACCGGAGCATCCCCTGTGATTGCTAGGCTGGCCAAGGAAAACGGCATTCTCACGGTTGGGGTGGTGACCCTGCCTTTCCGCAATGAGGGCCGTCTGGCATTGTCCAAGGCTGCGGACGGCATTCACGAACTCGAAAGGAATGTGGACAGCCTCCTGATTATCAACAACGAGAAACTCTACGCCTTTTTCGGTGACGAACTTGTGCAGAATGCCTTCCCGAAAGCGGACGAGGTGCTTGCCACGGCCGTCAGGGGCATCATTGAGATAATCAACAAGCCGGGCTACATCAATGTTGACTTCCAGGATGTGGTGACAATGATGAAGAACAGCGGAATGGCCCTGATGGGCTGCGGCTGGGGAAACGGTAAGGATCGTATTGAAAAAGCTGTTACACAGGCACTTGAGTCACCGCTCCTGAATGACTTCGACCTTTCGACAGCCAAGAATCTCCTCATCAATGTCACCGCTGCCAACAATGAGAACGGACTCAAGATGCAGCAGTTCGGCGCCATTACCGACCTCATCACAGAGAGGACGGGACTGGTGGACAAATCCAAGAGGGGACTTATCTGGTTCGACGACCCGAATGCAGATGATACTATCAGCATTACCGTCATTGCCACTGGTTTCAAGAAGACCCTCACCGAACTTACCGGCGATGACTTGAGCAAGCTGATAATCATTGACAGGGACTTCACGTACAAGGGCAGGGAATTGGAAGCCGGAGGTGAAATCCAGCTCCGGGAGGAGACTTACGTCAACAAAATCAGCTACAATACTACCGAGAACGTGCCTCATTTCAGTTATGCCGAGAAGCCGGCCCTCGTTGTGAGCGGCTCGCAGGAAATCAGCGAGTTGACCAACAAGGCTGCAATCCGGAGGTCAATGAAGCACGGCAAACAGGGTGAATGATATTCTTGCCCGGCAGAATGCTTGCTTAATAGAATGAAACGTAGTAATTTTGCCGCGCTGAAACAGACATATATCATGGAAAGAAGAACAAGAGTAAGATTTGCGCCGTCTCCTACAGGCCCTCTCCACATGGGAGGTGTCAGGACGGCTCTCTATAACTATCTGTATGCCAAGCAGAACGGTGGCGACTTCATTATCCGTATCGAGGATACCGACTCCCACAGGTTCGTGCCGGGAGCCGAGAAATACATCATTGAGGCGCTCAACTGGTGCGGCATCCATCCGGACGAGGGCGTCGATGCCGATGGCAATGTGGTTGAGGTGGCTTCCGCGAAGCATCCGCACGCACCTTACAGGCAGTCCCAGCGCAAGGGCATCTACCGCAGCTATGCGGACCAGCTCATTGCCAACGGCTATGCCTACTATGCTTTCGACACCGCTGAGGAACTGGAGGCGAAGAGAACCGAGGCCGAGTCCGCCGGAGGTACATTCATCTACAACCAGAAGACCAGACTTGAGCTCCGCAACTCCCTCACCCTGCCTGAGGACGAGGTGAAGAACCTTCTTGAGACTACCGATACCTGGACTATCCGTTTCAAGATGCCGGAAAATATAGTGGTCAAGATGGACGACCTTATCCGCGGACATATCGAGGTCAATACCGACACCCTGGATGACAAGGTCCTCTGGAAGAGGGCCGACGAACTTCCGACCTACCATCTCGCGAACATCGTGGATGATCATCTTATGGAGATCAGCGAGGTCATAAGGGGTGAGGAGTGGCTGCCGTCATTGCCGCTTCACTATATGCTCTACAAGGCCTTTGGCTGGGAGGACACGATGCCTCGTTTCGCCCATCTCTCCCTCCTTCTCAAACCGGACGGAAAGGGCAAGCTCAGCAAGCGTGACGGCGACCGTCTCGGCTTCCCTGTATTCCCTTTGAAATGGGTCAATGCTGCCGGAGAAGAGTCCAGGGGCTATCGTGAGGACGGTTATTTCCCTGAGGCCTTCGTCAATATGCTGGCCATGCTCGGCTGGAACCCGGGCGATGACAGGGAGCTTTTCACAATGGACGAGCTGATAGATGCATTCTCATTGGACCGTGTAATCAAGTCCGGTGCAAGGTTCAATCCGGACAAGGCCAGATGGTACAACAAGGAGTATCTCCGCACCAAGACGGATGAGGATGTGACCGGAATGTTCATTCCAATGCTGGAGGCCCACGGTTTCAATGTGGTCGGCTGCCCGGCCTGCGCATTGACCGCCGGAGCCGAGTTTGCCGGGAAAGGCATTGATTTCCGGAATCATATAGTAACACGTGAATATGTTGCAGAGGTGGTCGCTCTCGTAAGGGAAAGAGCTACTTTCGTCAAGGATATCTGGGAGATTGCAGCCTGCCTCTTCCTTTCACCTGCTGACTATGCCGCCTTTGGAGTGAAGGCTGGTGGACCGGAAATCCAGAAGCCGGTGGACCCTCGCAGGGCTGCCGACCCGAGAGCCAAGGTATTCGACGACAGTCTTACGGCTCCGTTCCTTGCCAAGGATGTGGACAAGTTCTGGAAAGAGGAGAATTATGCTCCGGCATTCCAGGCCCAGGAGCACGTGTGCGCATCCGGCTGCGCCTTCAACAAGGAAAGCATTGAGCCTGTGCTCGAGGACTATATCCGTGAGCAGGGCTGGCCGATGGGCAAGGTGATGAACTGCATCAGGCTCGCATTGACCGGTGCCTCAAGCGGCCTTGGCATTGCCGACATTCTCTCATTCATCGGAAGCAGGGAGTTTGCCGCAAGGATGCAATATGCCGGGGAACGTCTCGGAAAATAATTGATTTTAAACTGACATCAATATGAAAATCGGAATCTGCAGCGACCACGCGGGTGTGGACTACAAGACAAGGCTCATCCCTTATCTTGAAAAGAAGGGATATGAGGTGGTGAATTTCGGTACCGACACGGCTGACAGTATGGACTATCCGGATGTTGCCCATCCTCTTGCGGAGGCAGTGGAGAAGGGTGAAGTGGATTGCGGAATCGCAATGTGCGGTACCGGAGACGGTATGGCAATGACATTGAACAAGCACGCAGGCATACGTGCAGGCCTTGCCTGGGGCACCGAGATTGCCCGCCTTGTCAAGGCTCACAACAATGCCAATGTGCTCGTGATGCCTGCCCGCTTCGTTTCCTACCGGATGATCCAGATGATGACTATGACCTGGCTCGGGACTGAGTTCGAGGGTGGCCGCCACCAGCGCCGCATTGACAAGATTCCGGTTCAATGATTCTGGATAACAGACATTTGGACATAGTGCTCTCCGATAGTATAGATGACTATCCGGAGGGCATTGTCGTTCCTGTGGACAAGCCTTACAGATGGACTTCCGCCGATGTCATAAGAAAGCTGAAATTCTGCGCCTGCCGGCATTTCCACAAGAAGAATCTCAAGGTCGGCCACGCCGGAACATTGGACCCGCTTGCCACAGGAGTACTTCTCGTGTGCATTGGCAAGGCCACAAGACAGGCCGAGG
This sequence comes from Candidatus Cryptobacteroides sp., assembly GCA_051870135.1. GTDB lineage: Bacteria > Bacteroidota > Bacteroidia > Bacteroidales > UBA932 > Cryptobacteroides. The sequence continues at coordinate 20,246 of JBJEBP010000288.1, forward strand.
AGTTCCAGCGTCACGAAAAGGAATACGTGGCCGGGGTCGCATTCGGAGCCACTACGCCTTCATACGACCTTGAAAAGGAAATCGATGCCAGATATCCTGTTGACGGCGTAAATGAGATGGCACTCAAGGCCGTGTTGCCATCGTTCATAGGCATTCAGGAGCAGGTTGCCCCGCTTTTTTCCGCCAAGTCAGTGGACGGGGTAAGGGCATACGAACTTGCCAGGAAGGAATGGAAGAAGATGAAAAGCGGTGATTCCGCCGGATTCGATCATTCCGTGGCCGACCTGCTTTCCCGGCAGACCATTGAAATCAGGGAAATGGAACTTCTCCGTTTCTGGCCCGCGGGACTGCCGTCCGCACCGCAGAAAACCTCTGGGGAAGACGGACGGAATCTCAGGATCAATGTCACTGACAATTCACAACTCCATCTTCCCCAGGCGGATATACGTGTAGTATGTTCAAAGGGGACTTACGTCCGTGCCCTTGCCCGTGACCTCGGTGAGGCTTTGGGCTCAGGGGCTCATCTGGCTTCATTGCGACGCACCCGTACGGGTGGTTTCAAGGTTGAGGATGCCCTCAGTGTTGACCAGGCGGTTGCAATCCTGAAGGCTGACTAAAACACTACCCGTTAGCCTTGTCCAGACCCAGGTCCGGATTCTTGTCGGATGACCTCGCATAGAGCAGGGCCACGAAAATCGCCAGCAGGCACAACGCCAGGAACACATATTCCGAACGGAGAGCCGCAATCTTTCCTGATTCCGTGTTCCTGAATATGAATCCCACGGCAATCGGCACCAGCAGCATTCCCATATTCTGAATCCAATAGATGAGCGAATATGCCGTTCCCAGATTTTTTTCCGGGACAATCTTCGATACGGTAGGCCAGAGGGCAGCCGGGACGATTGAATATCCCACACCGAGTATTGCGATTCCCGCATAGCCAAAGCCGCTCACCCCTTCAGGAGCGAAGGCAATGATGAGGTGTGCAATGAAGACGAGGACCGAGCCGGCAATCATCCATCTCGTGCCCTTGCCTACCTTGTCCACGAGCGAGCCGAAAAGCGGTGCGAAGATTACCGTTGAGAACGGAATCAAGGACACCATCAGGCTAGCACTTTCAGCCGGGAGGTCGAACCTCGGAATCAGTATCGAGGTCGCGAACTTCTTGAAAGATATGATGCTGCAATAGAAGAATACGCAGAGCAGGGCCGACATTATGAAATGCTTGTTGGACAGTACTTTGAAGATATCGGAGAACTTGAATTCGTCCTCCTCTTTCCTCTCCTTCCTGTCAGTGAGCCCGTTCTGGGCGTCGAATCTTGCATCCATCATCACGAACACGGCCCAGAGTATGGTGCCGAGCAGGAGCAATGCCAGTCCGAAGAAGGCCGGTTTCGCAGTCTCGAGCAAAGTATAGACTTCTCCGGGAGCCTTGGCCTTCACCAGCATCGGCGAAAGAATCAATGCCAATGCGGTCCCCAGGCGGGCGATGGCCAGCTGGAGCCCCATTGCGAATGCCATATTCCGGCCCTTGAACCACTTTGCGATTGACCTCGTTACACCTACTCCGGCAATCTCGCTGCCTAGTCCGAAGAGCATGCAGCCCGCGTAAGCCACTGTCAATGAGGTTTTCGGTGGCATTCCGGAGGTGATGGCGAAGGTGACGAGAGCCGCTCCGGCAGTCATCATTCCCACGAATATGGAGCCTGTAACCCTCACTCCCCATTTGTCCAGCAGCATTCCGCATACAATGAGGCCGCCCCAGACGCAGAGGAAGGAGTATCCGCCGGCATAGAAACCGTAATCAGCAGAATCCCATCCCAGTTCCAGAAGTTCCGGGTTGCGGAACAGCTGGGAGAGGGATGAGAACATATCATCGAAGAAATACGATGCGAACATCGGCACGACGAGGCAGGCCAGGGCCGCCCAGCACGATACCGATGCCGCCGTTTTCCTGTTATTCATCTTTCTTTACGTTAGGCTCCTCGAGCTTGTAGCCCTTTCTCTTGTCCTCAATTTTGAGGAGGAAGGTAAGGATGAATGCGAGAACACCGAATGAAGAGAAGATAATCATTGGGGCAGTGTATCCGCCGGTGCCTTCCAGAACCATTCCGATGAGAAGCGGAACGAGGCAGAGACCGATGTTCTGTACCCAGAAGATGAGGCAGTATGCGGAGCCGAGAATCTTCTCGTCAATGATCTTAGGCACTGAAGGCCAGAGGGCTGCAGGCACGAGTGAGAAGGATACTCCCAATGTCACAATGAGGATGACGGCGAGAATCTTGCTCGGGAAGGCCGGAAGTATGAATGCGAAACTCAGATGGCAGACAATCATGATGATGGCGCCGAGCATAAGCATTGAGGCACCCTTGCCCTTGAAGTCAAGGAAGGCTCCGAGAAGCGGAGTGAGGGCCATTGCCAGGATTGGGAAGCAGCTGAACAGCCTTGAGGCGGTCTCTGCATCCACGTTGAGGGTGACCTCGAGATAGTTAGGTGCATATCTCTGGAACGGGAAGATGGCACTGTAATAGAGAACGCAGAGCAGGGCCACAATCCAGAACATCTTGCTGGAGAAAATCTTGCCGAGATCGCTGATATGGAACTCGTCCTCTGGGGATTTCTCCGCAGTGAGGAGGCCGGCCTCCATGAGCTGGGCATCGAACTTCCTGTCCATGAATGTGAAGATGAGGAAGAAGAGGAGACCTACCACGAGCAGGGCGGTGCAGAAGCCGACAGGAGCCACTACAGAACCGTCGAACTTGCCTGCAATCATCGGGGAAATCCACATTACGGCGAACACTCCGAGCCTTGCAATAGCCATCTCAAGACCCATTGCAAGAGCCATTTCCTTGCCCTTGAACCATTTAGCGATAGCCTTGGACACTGTCGTACCGGCCATTTCGCAGCCGCAGCCGAAGATCATGAAGCCGAGACAGGCCATCTTGGCGCTTCCCGGGAGGGCAGGCCACCAGCTGTTGAGCCAGCCGCAGAGGGCTGAAGTCTGGAATGCGTCGCTGATACCGATGTACTTGATCACGGCACCTCCCACCATCAGGGATGCGGAGAGAAGGCCGGTGAACCTTACTCCCATCTTGTCGAGGATGATACCTGCAAAGATGAGGAAGAAGCAGAAGACATTGAGGAAGTACTCGGAGGCGGCGTATGTGCCGAAGACTGATGAGTTCCATCCTCTTGTGGACTCAATCATTGTCTTGAGAGGGGACATGACGTCCACGAACATATAGCCGAAGAACATCATCAGTGCTATAAGGACGAGCACTGTCCAGCGGGCTACTGCGCTGTCATTCATAAATTTTTGAGCCTTTGTCATATTGGTTTGGTTTTGATTGTCGCACAAAATCCCTGCAATTTATTGAAATAATGACAAAAACGCAAGATTTTGGATTTGGTTTTGTATATTTGCGTTCCGTGGTCGGCTTCGGTGGCTGCCCCGATTTGTTGGAATTATGCTGGAAAAAATCAATACACCTGAGGATCTTCGCAAACTTGAGCAAGGTGAACTCGCCGGACTCTGTGCGGAACTCCGTCAATATATAATAGAATGCTGTTCGGCCAATCCCGGCCATCTCGGCTCCAGCCTCGGGGCCGTGGAACTGATTGTCGGCCTGCACTATGTCTTCAATACCCCCGAGGACAAGATTGTCTTCGATGTGGGACATCAGGCATACGCCCATAAAATCCTGACTGGCAGGAGGGAAGCATTCCGGAAGAACAGGATGAGGGACGGTCTCAGCGGCTTCCCGAAGATTTCGGAGAGCCCCTATGACGCATTCGGGGCCGGCCATTCCTCCACTTCCATATCTGCAGCGCTTGGATATTCTTGTGCGGCAAGGATGCAGGGGAAGAATTACAAATCCATTGCCGTGATAGGTGACGGGGCCCTTACGGGCGGACTGGCCCTCGAGGGTCTCAACAATGCCGGAGCAAGCCGCAGCGACATTCTCATTGTCCTGAATGACAACAACATATCCATTGACAAGAACATCGGCGGCATCCACAATCACCTGCTGAAGCTCACTACCGACCCGAGATATCTCCGGCTCAAGGACAAGATATGGAACAGCATAGGTGAAGGCCGTTTCAGGGAAAATATGCAGAAACTTGTCAGGGGCACGAAATCCTCCATTCTCGGAGGCTACCACGGGGCATTGTTCGAGTCCCTGGGTTTCAGGTATTTCGGACCTATTGACGGCAATGACATCGACGCAGTTCTCGATGCTCTTCGCAGGCTGAAGGACATCAAGGGACCACGTATCCTGCATACAATCACGAAGAAGGGAAAGGGATATGCCCCAGCTGAGAATAACCCTGTCGTATGGCATGCTCCGGGCAAATTCAATCCGCTGACGGGCGAGAGGGTTGCCGGCGAGAAAAAGGCCGACAGGTACCAGGATGTGTTCGGCGAGGTTCTCCTCGACTTGGCCCGCAGGGACGGGCGGATTGTCGGCATCACCCCGGCAATGTCAACGGGTTGCGGAATGAACATTCTGGCAAGGGAGATTCCGGAGCGTTTCTTCGATGTCGGCATTGAGGAAGAACACGCCGTGACTTTTTCCGCAGGGCTTGCCGCCGGCGGGATGAAACCGTTCTGCAACATCTATTCTTCATTCTCCCAGAGGGCTTACGACGAGATTATCCACGATGTGGCAATGCAGAATCTCCCCGTAGTGCTGTGTTTCGACAGGGCCGGCCTGGTGGGGGAGGACGGAGCGACCCATCACGGCTGCCTGGACCTTGCAGCATACAGGCCTGTTCCCAATGCCGTAATCTCCGCACCGCGCAATGAGATTGAACTTAAATGCCTGATGTACACCGCCTCCCAATATCCCGGCGGCCCATTCATCATCCGCTATCCGAGAGGTTGCGGCGAAGGTGTCGACTGGAGGAATGCCGGGTATGAGGTCCGCGAGCCCGGCAGGGGAGAATGCCTCCAGGAGGGTGACGGCAGATTTGCAGTGATAACTGCGGGCCCGACGGCATCCGCGGCACTTGGTGCGGCTTCGGAAGTGGAGGAAGAAACCGGTGTCAGGCCGGCTGTTTATGATATAAGGTATATAAAGCCGATTGACAAGTCAATTCTTGAGAAGGCTGCGGCAACCGGCAATGTGCTCACGGTCGAGGACGGATCCCTGGCCGGCGGCCTTTTCGGTGCTGTCGCAGAATATATGGCAACTTCCGGGCATAAGGTCAATCTTCAGGGCCTCGGTATTCCGGATGAATATATTCAGCAGGACAGACAGGCCTCACAGCGTTCCGAATGCGGTATTGATGCCGCAGGGATAGGCGGAAAAATCAGGGAAATGCTGATTTTTGAAGAAAAAAAGTGAAAAAATTTTGGAGAATCAGAATTAATGCCTATCTTTGCAATCCCTTCGAAAACGTAGGGCGACAACGCCGATGTAGCTCAGTTGGCCAGAGCACGTGATTTGTAATCTCGGGGTCGTGGGT
>JBJEBP010000289.1:0-25481 GCA_051870135.1 Candidatus Cryptobacteroides sp.
ACGGTCGGAATAGTGGGCCGCAACGGCTGCCGCAAGTCCACATTCCTCAATATCCTTATGGGAAACATCCCGGAGGAGGGGACGTTGACCGGAGTCATAGAGAGGGGAGAGTCCCTCAAAATCGGCTATTACAGGCAGTCCGGGATGCAGTTCAATGAGGACCAGACCGTGATGGAAATCGTCCAGGACACGGCCCTCCTGAACCAGTTCCTCTTCAGCAGGGATATGTTCAATACCAAGGTTGCCAAGTTGTCGGGAGGTGAGCGCAGAAGGCTCTACCTTATGACAATATTGATGAAGAACCCGAATCTCCTCATTCTCGACGAGCCTACGAACGACCTCGATATCGTGACCCTCGACGTGCTGGAGGAGTATCTCAAGGATTTCAAGGGCTCATTGATCATAGTATCCCACGACCGTCATTTCCTGGACAGGCTGGTGGACCATCTCTTCGTGTTCTGCGGGGACGGAGTGGTGAAGGACTTCATCGGCTCGTATTCAGAATACAATGAATACATCAAGGAGTTCGAGGCCCGCAAGCGCCAGGAGGAACGTGCGGTGGAGAAGCCGAAGCCGGCCAGGCCGGAGGCACAGCGGAAGAAGAAACTCTCCTACAAGGAACAGCGCGAGCTTGAGCAGATCGAGAAGGATCTGGAGATTCTCGGCAATGAGAAGGCTGAACTTGAGGCCAAGCTTGCAGGTGGAACATTGTCATACGACGAACTCCAGGCGGCCTCTGCCAGATTCGGGGAATTGTCAGCTATCCTGGATGAGAAGGAGATGCGCTGGCTGGAACTTCAGGATTAGTCTTCCTTGATATTCACCTTGACCGGAAGCCAGGCCATCAGGAGGCCGATTCCTGCCACACAGAGTATTGTGGTGAGGATATCCCCCCATTTCAATATCACAGGGTAGGCCGGTGTCACGAAGCCTCCGGGCATCTTTATCAGGCCGAATTCCTGCTGGACAAGACAGGCTCCGATACCCACTGCGAGGCCGGCAATCAGTCCGAGCAATGAAATCATCCAGCCTTCAGTGACGAATATCTTCCTGACCAGTTTCTCCGGGGCTCCCAGGCTGCGCAGAGTGGCAATGTCCCCCTTCTTCTCTATTATAAGCATCGAGAGACTGCCGAAAATGCTGAAGGATATGATAATGATTATGAAGACCAGTATCAGGAAAATGGCGGCCTTTTCATATTTCATCATCTTGTAGAGGGCCTCGTTCTGGCGGAACCTGTCCCTGACCCTGTATCCGGGACCAAGCCTCTCCTCCAGTCCTGAGATTACTTCACCCAACTCCTTTGCCCCGGTTCCTGGACGCATCCTGAGCTCCACGGCCGAGACCTCATTGTCATATCCGAGGAGCTCCCGCATTGTCTCAATAGGGACAATCATAAGCGAGGCGTCCGTATCCGCATTGACCGAGAATACTCCGGAAGGGAAGACCTTGACCATTTCCAATGAGGCCATAGGGTTGCTAAGTGAGATTTTCCGGTCCCTGGCCGGGAAATACATCTCGATTGGCGAGAGGAATCTAGGATTTATACCCAGGCTGCCTGCTGTCCCGGCTCCCACCACCGCGAGATGGATGTCCCCCTTGTGCAACCTGAACGAACCGTCCTTGATTTTGTCCCTCAGCGGGGATTCCTCCTCATAGACCCTGTCCACGCCCTTGGCATTGACAATTCCGCTGTGTCCGTCGTAGTTCACGAATACCTTCTCCTCGATGACACTGCACATATTCAGCACGTCTTCCTGCCCGTAGGCCCAGTCGAATGCGGGGGAGTCGGGGACAAAGACCTTGCCCTCCGAGGGGGTGACAAGAATATCGGGTTCGACGTTCCCGAGGGATTCCCTCACAAGGCCGTCAAACCCGTTGTAAACTGACATTATCATAATGAGGGCTGCAGTTCCGGTAGCCATGCCCACGGCGCTCGTCGCGGAGATAATGTTTATGACATTGTGTGATTTCTTCGCGAAGAGATATCTGGCTGCAAACCTCAATGACAGGTTCATTTCCTGCTATTTTTTGAGAAGCTCCCCGATATGCTCAGCATAGTCGAGGGAGGTGTCAAGGAAGAATGCCAGCTCAGGCACGATTCTCATCTGCTTGGCCACCACGTGACCGAGCTCGCCGCGGAGGGCCCTGCTGTTCTCATTGATCTGCTCCATCACGGCCTCGGCCTTGGCAGAAGGGAAAACACTGACATAGACCTTGGCGACGGAGAGGTCCGGACTGATCCTGACCTCGGTGACGGAGACCATTGCTCCGCCGAAGGCAGCCATTCCCTTGCTCCTTATGATTTCAGCCAGGTCCTTCTGGAGTTCCCTCGCTACCTGGAGCTGTCTTTTGCTTGCTCCGTTTTCCATATTACAGAACGTTGATTATGAAGTAGTTCTTCTTGCCCCTCTGCACGAGAATATACTTTCCGTCCACGATGTCGTTCCCTGTAATCTCGTGGTCGATGGAGGTGACTTTGTCCTTGTTCACGCTGACTCCTCCGTTCTGGATCATCTTGCGGCATTCGCCCTTGGACGGGAATACCTGGGTCTTCACGGAGAGAAGGTCAATGATGCCGCAAGGCAGGTCCTCCTTCTTTATGTCGAATGTAGGAACGCCTGAGAACACTGCGAGGAATGTCCTTTCGTCCAGCTTCCTGAGCTCCTCCGATGTGGAGTTGCCGAAGAGCATTCTCGATGCGGCGAGGGCATTCTCATATTCAGCCTCCCCGTGCACAAGTATGGTCACTTCCTTGGCGAGGAGTTTCTGGAGTTTCCTCTGTCCAGGGTCGAGTTGGTGTTCCGCAATGGCAGCCTCAATCTCCTCCTTGCCGAGCAATGTGAAAATCTTGATGTACCTGTCTGCGTCCTCGTCGGATACATTGAGCCAGAACTGGTAGAACTCGTAAGGGGATGTCCTTTCCGGGTCCAGCCAGATATTGCCCTTCTCCGTCTTGCCGAACTTCTTGCCGTCGGCCTTCCTGATGAGAGGGCAGGTGAGGGCGTAAGCGTCTGTCTTTCCGAGAGTTCTGCGGATGAGCTCGGTACCTGTTGTGATGTTGCCCCACTGGTCGCTTCCGCCCATTTCCAGGCGGCAGCCCTTGTTCTGGTAGAGCCAGAGGAAGTCGTAGCCCTGGAGGAGCTGGTAGCTGAACTCCGTGAATGACATTCCCTCCCTGGACTCATTGGAGAGACGCATCTTCACTGAGTCCTTGGCCATCATATAGTTCACTGTAATGTGCTTTCCGATGTCGCGGATGAAGTTCAGGAATCCGTAGTCCTTCATCCAGTCGTAGTTGTTCACGAGCTCGGCCCTGTTCGGAGCGTCCGACTCGAAGTCAAGGAACTTGGACAGCTGCTTCTTGATGCATTCCACATTGTGGTTGAGGGTGGCCTCGTCGAGGAGATTGCGCTCCTGGGACTTTCCGGACGGGTCTCCAATCATTCCGGTCGCTCCTCCCACGAGGGCGATCGGCTTGTGTCCGCATTCCTGGAAATGCTTGAGTATCATAATGCTGACCATGTGGCCTATGTGGAGCGAATCCGCAGTCGGGTCAATGCCGACGTATGCTGCGGTAGGACCCTCCATAAGTTTCTCCTCGGTGCCCGGCATGATGTCCTGAATCATGCCTCTCCACCTGAGTTCCTCTACAAAATTCTTGTTCATATCTTCTTTTTCGTTTATTCAGTCCATTGAACTGCAAATATAGGTATATTTTTCCGTAATATTATCCCGGAACAGCTATGATTGCGTCGAACGGATTGTTATTTTCACGGAAAACAACTAAATTTGCAGACTGTTTGGAAATTATTTAAAAACTATATTGCAATGAGAAAGAAAATTGTTGCCGGAAACTGGAAAATGAACACCACCGTTCCGGAAGGCGTTGAACTCGCAAAGGCAGTTGTTGAGAAATCAGCCCAGGTAGCAGAGGGCGTAGGCCTCGTAATCGCTACTCCGTTCACCCATCTCGTACCGGTTGCCGACGTGTTAAAGGGTACCCGCGTGCAGCTTTCAGCAGAGAACTGCGCTGACAAGGAGAAGGGAGCTTACACAGGAGAGGTTTCAGCCGCAATGCTCGCTTCTGCAGGTTGTGAGTACACCATCCTCGGACATTCTGAGAGAAGGCAGTACTATGGTGAGACTGACGCCATTCTCGTTGAGAAAGTCAAGCTCGCTCTCGCAAACGGTCTCGATGTAATCTACTGTGTAGGTGAGAACCTTGACCAGAGAGAGGCCGGCAAGCATTTCGAGGTAGTAACTTCACAGATTGAGAACGTTCTCTTCGGCCTCAGCGCCGAGGAAATGGCCAAGATTGTAGTCGCATACGAGCCGGTATGGGCTATCGGAACAGGCAAGACCGCTACCGCTGAGCAGGCACAGGAAATCCACGCCTGCATCCGCAAGGTGCTCGCAGGAAAGTTCGGTGCACAGGTTGCAGACGACACCACCATCCTCTACGGCGGAAGCTGCAAGCCATCCAATGCCAAGGAACTTTTCGCCTGCCCTGATATCGACGGCGGCCTCATCGGTGGAGCTGCTCTCAAGGCTGACGACTTCATCCAGATTGCACTTTCATTCTAAAAAACAATGTTCCGGCCATCCGGGACTGATATGAATTCTATCCGCCCGGAAGAGCACACTGTGCTTTTTCAGGCGGATTTTCCTATATCGACTATGAACAGAAAAATTATTCTTTCGATAGCCTGCGCAATGACAATATGCGGCTGTGCTGACAGAACTCCCGTGTCACCTCTCCAGAAGAAAGTTGACGCGTATGCCGTCTATCAGATTGGATCTCCTTACATGGAGGGACTTACTGACAATGGAAAGGAAGTCTTGAACCTTTTCAGGATGGCTGCGGACGAGGTAGACCATATTTACTGGCTCCAGTCCTTCGGTGACAAGAGCGTTTTTGAGGAACTTCCTGACGGAGCCGAGAAGTCATACGCAATGATAAACTACGGCCCTTGGGACAGGCTTGACAACAATGCTCCTTTCATTGAGGGCTACGGGGAGCGTCCTGCGGGAGCCCGTTTCTATCCTGAGGATATGACCAAGGAGGAGTTCGACGCATTCGATGACCCCCTGAAACTCAATCCTTACACCCTCATCAAGAGGGGAGAGGACGGCAAGCTCAAGACCGTATGGTATCACGAGGAATATGCGGAGAGCATTGACAAGATTGCCCGCTTCCTCGAGGCGGCAGCCACAATGACTATCAAGGAAAGTGTCCGCCACTATCTTCTCAAGCGTGCCGAGGCTCTCAGGACTGACAATTACTATGAGTCCGACCTTGCCTGGATGGACATGAAAGACAGCAAGATGGACCTTGTAATCGGCCCTATTGAGGACTATGAGGACGGCATCAACGGTGTCAAGACAGCATACGAATGCTTCATTCTTCTGAAAGACCTGAAGAAGACCGAGGAACTTACCAAGTACATTGCAATGCTTCCTGACCTTCAGAAGGAGCTTCCTTGCCCTGAGGAGTACAAGACTTTTGTGCCGGGTACCGAGTCTGACATGTTCGTCTATGACGCCATCTACTATGCCGGTGACGCCAATGCCGGCAGCAAGACCATAGCCATAAACCTGCCTAACGACCCGAAGGTCCAGGCAGAGAAGGGTACCCGCCGGCTCCAGCTCCGCAATGTCATCAAGGCCAAGTTCGACAAGATTGTATATCCGATTGGCACAATTCTCATTGAGCCGGAGCAGCAGAGATATCTCAGCGCCGACGCATTCTTCTGGAATGTCACATTCCACGAGGTGGCCCACGGACTTGGCGTGAAGGAGACGGTGAACGGTCTCGGCCCTGTGGACCAGGCTCTCGGCAACGAGTCATCCGTCTGGGAGGAGGCCAAGGCTGACATCCTCGGTCTCTACATGGTCTGCAACCTGATTGACAAGGGTGAGATTCCGCTCATCTCCAAGGAGGCGGCCATTACCACCTATATCGCAAGCCTTGTCCGTTCAGTACGTTTCGGTGCTGCCGGAGCCCACGGACGCGCAAATATGATGTGCTACAACTTCCTCAAGGACAACGGGGCCTTCGAACGCAACAAGGATGGCCTCTACCACATCAACTTCGACAATGTTCCTGAGGTTGTTGCTGCCTGGGCAGAGCTCATCCTCACTACACAGGCTACAGGCAACTATATGTTTGCCAAGGAGTACGACAACAACCACGCTGTAGTCCCTGAAGCTCTATCCGCCGACATTGCCAATGTCAACCGCGGTGGCGTGCCTGTGGACATCAGGTTTGAGTTTGTATGGTAATGATAATATGAGGAGGCTGACTCAAAAGCCGCTTTTCTGTCATCTCGACCGAGCGAAGCGAGTGGAGGGATCTGTATAACGATTTGATTATCAATAGATATCTCGACTACGCACTGCGTGCTTCGCTCGATATGACAGGCTTTTGGGACAGCTCCCTCAGGATATAAAACACATAAATAATGAAAGCACTTGTAAAGAAGTATGCCGAGCCGGGAATCTGGATGGAAGACGTCCCGATGCCGGAAGTCGGCGTGAATGATGTTCTCATCAAGATCTGGAAAGTAGCTATCTGCGGTACAGACCTCCACATCTACAATTGGGACCAGTGGTCCCAGAACACTATCAAGACTCCTATGACCATCGGCCACGAGTATGTGGGCGAGATTGTGAAGATGGGCAGCGGCGTGAAGAATTACAAGATAGGTGACCGTGTCACGGGAGAGGGCCACATAGCCTGCGGTCATTGCCGTAACTGCCGCAGGGGCCGTGAGCACATCTGCGAGAACTCGATTGGAGTCGGCGTGAACAGGGACGGAGCCTTCGCAGAGTACCTGAGCATTCCTGCATCCAATGTCGTCAAGGTTGACCCACGCATCCCGGATGATTTCATGGCCATCATGGACCCGTTCGGAAATGCTACCCATACAGCTCTTTCCTTCCCGCTTCTCGGTGAGGATGTCCTCATCACCGGGGCCGGACTCATCGGTACAATGGCAACTGCCATCTGCAAGTTCGCCGGTGCCAGGAACATTGTCGTGACGGACTTGAGCGAGTACCGCCTCAATATCGCCAAGAAGATGGGTGCAACTCTCTGCGTGAATCCTACCAAGGGAGGTTCAGTTGCGGCTGCGATGTATGAACTCGGTCTCAAGGGCTTCGACGTCGGTCTTGAGATGTCCGGCTCGCCGATTGCACTTCGGGAGATGATTGACAGCATGTATTCGGGTTCCAAGATTTCCCTCCTCGGAATCCAGCCTGACTCTGCCCAGATTCCATGGAGCAAAGTGATTTTCAATGCGCTCACCCTCAAGGGAATATACGGACGTGAAATGTGGGAGACCTGGTACAAGATGGAGCAGATGCTCATTTCCGGCCTCGACCTTTCACCTGTCATCACGCACCGCTTCAAGTTCGATGATTTCCAGAAGGGATTCGATGTGATGAAGAGCGGGCAGTGCGGAAAGGTGCTGCTGGAATTCTAGAATTACATAAGCCATTCACTCATATCCTCCCCCGCTGCCAGGCCTTCCCTGATGCGGGTGGAGGATATGTCTATTATCGGGGCATCAATTAGCTGGATCTTGTAAAGGCGATGGGATGCGTCCTCCAGCATGAGAAGATCTGCCCCGGCCTCCGCCGCATCCAGTACGTATGATGCGGGGAACTCCGTGCATTCCTCCAATAGTTTATTTCTCAATGATTTGATATCGAATCCTTTACGTGGATAGACGGCCACTCCGTACTCGGAGAGGAGACGAGGAAAGTCCCGCCATCTGCGGATTGATGAAAGATTGTCAGCCCCCATCACGAGGGTAAATTCGTTCTCCGGCTCACGCTTCTTCAATTCGTCCAGCGTCCTGATCGTGTAATGCGGGGGATCCATCTTCAGTTCAATGTCGTCCACCCATACGTGAAGCTCGGGATGCCTCCTGACAGCCTCTACTGCGGCATTGTACCTCGCCTCCCCGCTTTCGGCGCTTATGCTGTCCTTCAGGGGATTCTTCGGTGACACCACCAGATACACCCAGTCGAAGCCTTTCTCATTGGTGAGATACTCCATAATGGCCTGGTGGCCGATATGCAGGGGGTTGAACGAACCCGAATAGACGGCTATTCTCATTGTCGGAGGCAGTCCGGATTATTCTGAAAGAAACTTGTCCACTATTTCTTCAGCCTCTGCGAAAGCTGTCTGGAGGTCGTCATTGACCAGGATGTAGTCGAATTTGTCGGCGTAGGTCATTTCCTCGGAAGCCTTGGCAACCCTTTTCTCAATGGCTTCCGGACTGTCGGTACCCCTTGCCACTAGCCTTTTCCTGAGCTCCTCCACGGACGGGGCCTGGATGAAGACAGAGAGGGCCTTGTCCCCGAAATACTTCTTCAGGTTCACACCGCCCTTCACGTCCACGTCGAAGATGATTACGTGTCCCTTGTCCCAGATTTTCTGTACCTCCGACTTCAACGTCCCGTAATATGAGCCAGCATAGACCTCCTCATACTCGACGAAGCAGTCATCTGCAATCCGCCTGCGGAATTCGTCCGGAGTCAGGAAATGGTACTCGACACCGTCCCTCTCGCTGCCCCTCGGCTGGCGGGATGTGGCAGAAACGGAAAATTCCATCTCAGGATGGAGCTTCAGGATATGGTTTACGATGGTACTTTTGCCGGAACCGGATGGCGCGGAGAAAATTATGACTTTATTGCTCATTGTTAAAATGTTTCAGTTTTCGTTTATTCCGCAAAATTAGTTATTTTTGTGCGATTTAAGGAATCTGCCTCAAGATTTCTTGATGGGGGATATGACATTTTGTCGCATTTTTGCACAGTGGCAGAATAGTTGTACCGCAAATGACAATGAAAAACTTATTGACAATAATTCATTAATTTTATAGAATATGGTTTCTTATAAAGATCTGGGCCTTGTAAACACCAGAGAAATGTTTGCAAAGGCAGTCGAGGGAGGTTATGCAATCCCTGCCTTCAATTTCAACAACATGGAGCAGCTTCAGGCTATCATCCAGGCTTCTGCCGAGACAAAGTCCCCGGTTATTCTCCAGGTTTCCAAGGGTGCCCGCAACTATGCAAACCAGACCCTTCTCCGCTATATGGCAGAGGGCGCTGTAGAGTATGCCAAGGAGCTCGGCTGGGAGCATCCGCAGATTGTCCTTCACCTCGATCACGGTGATTCTTTCGAGCTTTGCAAGAGCTGCGTTGACATGGGCTTCTCTTCAGTCATGATTGACGGTTCATCTCTTCCTTACGAGGAGAACATCGCTCTCACAAAGAAGGTTGTAGAGTATGCTCACCAGTATGATGTTACCGTTGAGGGTGAGCTCGGAGTCCTCGCAGGTGTTGAGGATGAGGTAGCTTCAGAGGTTTCCCACTACACCAAGCCTGAGGAGGTTATTGACTTCACCAACAGGACCGGCGTTGACAGCCTCGCTATTTCCATCGGTACTTCACACGGTGCCTACAAGTTCAAACCGGAGCAGTGCACCCGCGACCCTAAGACAGGCCGTCTCGTACCTCCGCCACTCGCATTCGACGTTCTCCACGAGATTGAGAAGAAGCTTCCTGGCTTCCCTATCGTTCTTCACGGATCTTCTTCAGTTCCACAGGAGTATGTTGACATTATCAACGCCAATGGCGGCAAGCTCCCTGATGCAGTAGGTATTCCTGAGGAGCAGCTTCGTGAGGCTTCCAAGTCAGCTGTTTGCAAAATCAACATTGACTCTGACTCACGTCTTGCAATGACAGCCGCTGTCCGCAAGGTATTCGCTGACAAGCCGGGTGAGTTCGACCCACGCAAGTACCTTGGACCTGCTCGTGACGAGATGAAGAAGCTCTATGAGCACAAGATTGTGAACGTTCTCGGTTCCAACGGAAAGGCTGAGTAAGAATTCAGTTGAGGCGGCAACGCTTCCGGATATACATGGGCGGAAAGCATTTGGACAATTCCAGGGCTTTCCGCTTTTTGTTTGCTGCCACCTTGTCAGTTGCCGGATATTCTAAAAGGAAGTATTGCTTGTCAAATCAGCCCGCCATTTTCACCCTATCCTAAAAAATGCACTATATTTGCAGCCGTCCCGATATTTGAATGATGTATAATGAGTCCGGATATCCGGTATATGACGATATAGGAAAGATGAGAAGAGTAGTAATAACAGGAATGGGAATATATTCGTGCCTCGGTACCACGCTGGACGAGGTGCGGGACTCTCTTTATGCCGGCAAGTCCGGAATAGTATTCGACCCGGAGAGGAAAGAGATGGGATTCCGGTCAGCCCTTACGGCATTTGTTCCGGAACCGGATTTGAAGAAGGAACTCAGCCGCTCGCAGCGTGTCTTCATGCCGCAGCAGGCCAAATATGCCTATTGTGCCACCAGGGATGCCCTGAAGGCTGCCGGCATTGACCAGGATTATCTCAATACCCACGAGGTCGGCCTGCTCTACGGCAATGACAGCTCGACGGTCCCTATAGTCAATTCCGTTGACATAATGAGGGAGAAGAAGGATACGACACTCTGCGGTTCAGGTGCGATTTTCCAGTCGATGAACAGCACTGTGACAATGAATCTAGGCTGTATCTTCAAGTTGAAGGGAATCAACCTCACGGTTTCCGGTGCCTGTGCCAGTGGCTCCCACGCCATCGGCCTCGGTGCCCTTCTCATCCAGAACGGGCTCCAGAACATGGTGGTATGCGGTGGAGCACAGGAAGTCAATCCTTTCGCCGTAGGCTCGTTTGACGGTATCTCGGCATTCTCGACAAGGGAGGACAATCCTGCGGCCGCCAGCCGTCCGTTTGACCGGGACAGGGACGGACTTGTACCTGGAGGCGGTGCAGCCACTGTCATCATTGAAGATTACGAGTCCGCTGTCAGGAGAGGTGCTCCTATTATTGCGGAGGTTCTCGGATACGGGTTCTCAAGCAACGGGGACCATATTTCTTCCCCGAACGTCGATGGACCGAGCCGTTCGCTTGAAATGGCTGTCAGGCGTTCAGGGATTGACAAATCTGAAATCGGATATATCAATGCACACGCAACCTCCACCCACGTGGGCGATGCCAATGAAGCCAAGGCAATCTTCAATGTCTTCGGCGAAAGAACTGTGGAAGTGACCAGTACCAAGTCCCAGACCGGACACGAGATGTGGATGGCCGGGGCGAGCGAGGTCATATACTCTATATTGATGATGAAGAACGACTTCATCGCTGCCAATTTGAACTTCGAGAATCCTGACGAGGATTCTTCAAGGCTGCTGATACCGGGCCAGCTGGTGCACAAGCATTTTGATACCTTTCTTTCCAATTCATTCGGATTCGGAGGTACCAATTCTACCCTGGTTATCAGGAATATGTAGGGCATTCCGGGAGGGCCCCGGGATGTGGTTTGTTTAACAAATAAAATGGAAAAGCAGGAGTTAATCGCTGAAATCAACTTGGCATTGGCCAAGGAGTTTGAAGTTGATGAGTCTGTCATCAGCCCTGAGGCCAACATCAGGGAAGCATTACAGCTTGACAGCCTCAGTCTGGTGGATCTTGTGGCACTTCTCGAAGCGCATTTCAAAATCAAGATCACGGGAGCTGAAATGTCCCAGCTGCTGACATTCCAGGCACTCTATGACTTTGTGTATGACAAGGTTAAGTAATCTATGAGAGAAAACATTCCGGTAAGGGGTGATGCAATGTCACGCCTGCTGCCCCAGAAACCGCCTATGATTATGGTCGACACTTTGTACAGTGCCGGAAGCGGCAGCGCTGAAACCGGACTTACAGTGTCAGGGGACAATGTTTTCTGTATAGATGGTTATCTGATTGAGCCCGGCATCATTGAGCATTCAGCCCAAAGTGCCGCGGCTTTTTCGGGTTACAGATATTTTGAGGCGGGGGAGGAACCCCGCATAGGTCTCATCGGGGAAATCAAGACTTTCCGCATTGAGCGTCTGCCCCGGGAAGGGGAGACAATCAGGACCAGGGTCAGGATACTTGGGGAGGCCTTCGGCATGTCATTGGTCGGGACGGAATCCTTCATTGACGGAGTCCGCATTGCCGGCGGACAGATCAAGATTTTTATCAGGGAGGATTGAAGTGGAGAGGACGGTGGCGATAATAGGAAGCGGGCTCGGCGGACTTGAGTGCGGTTGCATTCTGGCCCGCAAGGGCTTCAGGGTCATTGTGTTGGAGAAGGAGAATGTCCCGGGAGGTGCGCTTCAAACTTTCATCAGGAAGGACTCCCTGGGAATGACGCATACCTTCGATACGGGTTTCCACTATGTCGGTAGCCTGGGGGAGGTGGAACCGCTGAACAGGTTGTTTTCATATTTCGGGCTCATGGACCTGCCTTGGGAACCTTTGGACAGGGACTTCTCCTCGGAGATTCATATTGACGGTAAATATTATGAGTTGCCAACGGGCTATGAAGCCTACAGGGAAAGGTTGTGCGAGGCCTTTCCACATTGTCGTGAAGGGCTCCGGAAATATGTGGGCATGCTGAAGGATGTGGGCGACAATATTTTCAATGCCTTCAGCCCGGAAGCCGGGATGAATCCTCTTTTCGGGGTCTCCGCTGCTGATTATCTTCAGGAAACATTGCAGGACCAGGAACTCGTAACGTTGGTGTCCGGAGCCTCGGCGTTCAATATGGATCTTCGCCCGGAAAGTCTTCCTCTCTATGTCTTCGCCCAGATAAACAGCTCATTCATAAGGAGTTCGTGGAGATTGGGCAGGACCGGTAAACAGCTGGAAGGCGGGGCTGCGGTGGCGGGGACATTGATATCCTCGTTGGAACGGGACGGCGGGGAATTGATTACCGGTGCCGAAGTGACGGCAATCCGTACTGACGGCATTGGACGGGCCATATCTTTGGATGTCCGCAAAGGAAATGATAACTTTGAACTGCCTGTGGACTATGTGATTTCGGATTTGCATCCGTCGCTGGCCATAGGGCTGGTGGACGAGTGCAGGGCCCTGAGGAGAATATACAGGTCAAGGATGACGGGCCTGGGCAATACGAGGGGGATGTTCACTGTCAATGTGGCATTGAAACCTGGGACTATCCCTTATCTCAACCGCAATGTTTTCGCCTCCGTGCCGGGATGTGATCCGTGGCGTCCTTCAGGAAGGGGCGGAGACATTGTAATGGTGCATTTCAATGCCCCGGATGTGACCGACGGCTATGCCGGCTCCCTTGACATCCTTACGCCTATGGACTGGGGAGAAGTGGCATTGAACAGTAGAGGCGAGGCATACAGGGATATGAAGCGGCAATGTGCGGAGAGATGCATCAGGCTGGCATCCAGGCCTTTACCTGGACTGGAGGATGCGGTTGACAAATTCTGGACGGGGACCCCGCTGACCTGGCGGGATTACACCGGGACGGTAGATGGCTCCGCTTTCGGGACTTTCAAGGACTGTCGCAATCCGCTTGCCACAGTGCTCTCGCCGAGAACTCCGCTGGAGAATCTCTTCCTGACCGGGCAGAGTCTCAATCTTCACGGCATACTCGGGGTGTCAATGACTTCGGTTCTCACCTGTTCGGCAATGCCGGGGCTGGGGGACCTTCCACGGGAAATTTTGGAAAGAAATTGAATATAAGGACAATATGAAAAGCAATGTACTTGTGACCGGAGGCAGCCGCGGAATAGGAAGGGCTGTATGCGCCAGGCTTGCGTCGGAGGGACGCCATATAATTATCAACTATGTATCGAATGATGACGCTGCCCGGGAGACCCTGGCAATGGTCGAGTCTGCGGGGGGTACCGGCGAACTCCTCAAGTTCGATGTCAGTGATATTGATGCGACAGCGGTGGCGCTGAAATCGTGGCAGGAGGCCCATTCGGAGGAATACATTGATGTCCTGGTCAACAATGCCGGAATCCGCCGTGACAATCTTCTTCTCTGGATGGAGGCCGAGGACTGGTTCAGCGTGATGCGGACCAATCTGGACAGTTTCTACAATGTCACCAGGCCTGTCCTGCAGCCTATGGTGCTGCACAAATACGGCAGGATTGTCAATGTTGCCTCGCTTTCGGGCCTGAAGGGCCTGCCCGGCCAGACCAATTATTCCGCTGCCAAAGGCGGTATCATTGCTGCTACCAAGGCATTGTCGCAGGAGGTGGCTGCAAGGAGGATTACCGTCAATGCGGTGGCGCCGGGATTTGTGCGTACCGATATGGTGGAGGGGCTGGACGAGGCGGAACTGAAGAAGACCATCCCGGCCAAACGTTTCGGCGAGCCGGAGGAGGTTGCGGAACTCGTGGCCTTCCTAGTCTCCGACAAGGCAGCCTACATCACCGGCCAGGTTATTTCCATCAATGGCGGAATTTATTGATTTTTCTCCGCTATCCGTTCAATAATCTTGAGATGGATACTTGTCATCTCGAGCGCAGCCGAGAGATCTCTCCACGCGCTTCGCTTGGTCGAGATGACAGAAAAGATTTTATGGGGCGTTAAATTACAAGCACCCCACTTCACACGAAGCACCTAAAGCAGACGAAGTCTGCGACGGCGGCATCAGCCGCCGCGCGAAGAACAGCGAAGCGCAGGCCAGTGGCGATGGTGCGCACGAAGCGCCTTACCCCCATAATGGGGGGGTAGGGGGGGAGTCAAGAAGAGCTATTGGCCGAATTCGGACCGAAGCGACAGAAGGGGATTCGGGGAAACCTTTCCCCGTGCCTTGGGGCTGTCACGAAGTGACTGGGGATACGAAGCCGAAAGGCAGTTAAGAAGAGCTAGCTCTTCTTAACTGCCTTTTCGCCGTAGAGCTGATACTGCCGTGGCGAGCACCCCGTAGCCGACTTGAAATACTTGCAGAAGAAAGAAGAATTAGGAAAATGCATCTTGTCGCTGACCTGCTGGACAGAATAATCATTGGAAACCAGCAGCACCTTCGCCTCCAGGATTACGCTCGCCTTGATGATGTCACCAGGCTTCTTGCCGAGAGTCTCAGTAATGATCCTGGCGAAGTATTTAGGTGAAAGACAGCATCTTCCGGCATAGAAAGCAACCGACCTCTCCGTTCCGCAATACTCGTGTACGTCATTGAGGAACCTCATTGTGAGCTCCTTCTTCCTGGAAACATTGGAATCATCCATCTGGGCATCCACCTGGTCAGACATTATTGATGCGAATATCGCACTGGCAAAGTAGAAAAAGCCTATTGCAGCATCCTGGGCATACTTTTCCTTGATACCTGAAAACAGCCACAACTTCTTGAACAGGGTGTAGCTCTGGACAAATGCCTCCCTTACGCTCTCCGGGTACTGGACTATGCCGAGCCCATTGTTCTTGATGAGCCATTTCCTGACTATACCTGCACTTTGCATTATAGCCTTTCCGAAATTTCGCTCAGATATTGCTCCTATGATGAACTTGCAGTCTTCGGAGAATTGAATATGTTCAGCAATAGCTCCCGGCATACAGATAAGTCCGCAGTTTCTGGACAGTTCATATCTCTCCTGATTGAGAGTGACGCAGAACTTTCCCTCAAGACAGATTATGCAGAATGCCATCATCAGTTTTGCCGGAGCATCCTTCTTCTTTGCGGATTCAGGCCTGATCTCGCCCCAGTCCCTGTCAATGTTGTCATCTATGACAACTACGTCCCCGACTGAAATCGCATTTTCAGAAAGGTGAAAATTTCCGAATTTGATTCTTCGTACAGATTCATTTTCCTTGTTCATCGCATCAAAAAATTCCATAGCAGGCCAACTTAAAATTGCCGTCACATCCTGTCCGGTCACAACATTGACCTGCAGACGTGGCAGCAACAGTTCTTTTAAGCCAGCTTTAAGTTATACGACCCCAAATATATCATTAGTTTCAGAAAAATCAAACTTCGTGGACTTAAATAGTGCATTTTTTGACCAACAATTCGTAATTTTGTCAAATGTGGTGCCCTGATTTACTGAAGCCACAAAAACAGAATGCCAATGAACATATCAGATACTTTCAAGGAAATCCTCTCATTGGATTCCACCAGCGGAAGCGAGAGGGATTTCGCTCACTTGATGGAGTCGGTAATCCGCCGTGAATGCGGACGCATCGCTACCATTCCCCGAATCAGGTGTTTCGAGGTGGGCGACGGGACATTGAACCTGCTCTGTACTTGGGGCTGTGGCGATAATGAGATGCCTGAGGTATGCCTCTGCACCCATCTGGACACTGTTCCTCCCTATATTCCCCCTGTTTTCACCGATATCAAGGCCGGAACCGCCCTGCCGGACGGAAAAATAGCTGAAAATGATGATGTTCTCATCACCGGAAGGGGTTCCTGCGATGCCAAGGGCCAGATTATTTCAATGCTGACTGCCTGCATTGAGCTTGCTGAGTCCGGATTTGCCGGCAGTTACGGGCTATTGCTGCTGGCCGGTGAGGAGACCGGGTCTTACGGGGCCAAGGCCTGGACAAGGGACTGCCCGGGAGGCAACTGGGTGATAGTAGGGGAGCCTACAGGCAACAGGATGGTTTCCGCATCCAAGGGGACCAAGTCGTTCCGCATCACAATGCGCGGCAAGGCCTGCCATTCCGGCTACCCTCATCTCGGACATAGTGCGGTACTGGATTTCAATGAATTTGTCAATGCGTTGAAATCCAAGGCATTGCCTATAGACCCGGTGCTGGGTGAAACCACTTGGAACATTGGCAAGCTCACGGCTGACAATCCCCAGAACATACTCTGCCCGGAACTCTCGTTCAGGCTGTATTTCAGGACCACACCGGCCTCTGACGATATTGTTCAGGCACTTCCCGAGGAGTGGAAATCAATGTTCCCCGGCATTGAAGTGGAGGCATTCGGCGGGGATACACCTATGGCCTATGATGTCCTCCCGGGATATGACACCACACCTGTCTCGTTCGGCAGCGACACCCCGAGGCTGACAAGCTTCAGGCACAGGGCAATGTGCGGCCCCGGCTCGATTTTCGTGGCCCACACTGACAGGGAATATGTCCTCATGAGTGATCTCAGGACGGCTATTGACCAATATAATAGAATGATAAACAGCATTATAGCATTATGATAATAATGAAATTCGGTGGCACCTCCGTCCAGAACAGCGAGGCCATCCGCAGAGTCATCAGCATTGTCCGGGGCAGATTGGCGGAAAACCCGCTTGTGGTAGTGTCCGCATTGTCCAAGGTCACGAGGCAGCTTTGCAGCATAGCCGAGGCGGCCCAGGGCAGGCGGGAGGAAGAGTTCAGGGAACTTCTTGCAGCATTGAGGAAGAGACATTGCGACCTTGCCGCCGAACTTCTCCCGGAGGGGTCGGCATTGCTTTCGGACTGCCTGGAGGAGATTGGAAAACTCTGTGATGAACTTGAGGACTTCGTCTATGGAGTTTACCGCATTGCGGAACTTTCCCCGAGAAGCTACGCCCGCATTGTTTCCACCGGTGAACTCCTCTCATCTGTGATTGTCTCTGCGGCAATGAATGCGGATGGACTGTCCTGCCATTGGGCTGATGCCAGGAGAATGATGGTGACTGACTGCAACTATATGTCCGCAGCACCGGATCTGGAGGCGACAGAGGCCAATGTCAGGAGGGAATATCCGGCATTGTCCAAGGGGGCGTCCGTTGTCCTGGCCCAGGGCTTCATTGCCTCATCGGTCGAGGGCTTTCCTTCAGTGCTCGGTTTCGAGGGGTCTGACTATTCGGCAGCCATCTTCGGAATGGCTCTCAACGCATCCAGGGTGGAGATTTGGACTGACGTGGACGGAATCCGCACTGCCGACCCAAGGATTGTTTCCAATACAGGGCGTATTGACAGGCTGTCTTACGACGAGGCTGCCGAGATGGCCACTCTCGGTGCCAGGGTGCTGCATCCGCTGACCATCGGGCCTGCCAGAAAGAGGGGCATCCCTGTAGTTGTTCTCAATTCCTCCAATCCTGGGGGACAAGGTTCCGAAGTATCATTCTGCGGTGAAGGCCCGGGGCCGAAGAGCATTGCCCTCAATGAAGAAGTGGAGTTTGTCAAAATCACTTCAACGAGAGGGGGCGGAGCGACCGCTATATTGGCCGATGTGTATGACATCCTTGCCTCGGAAGGCCTCAAGACCGGACCTGAAACTGTTTCCGGGTCATCTGTCAATATTGTCATAGAAATAGGTAAAGTGCCTTCTGACAATGCTGTAAGACGTCTCCGGGAGAAATATGATGTCCAGGTATCAGCCGACAAGGCTCTCGTGTCCGTGGTCGGCCGGGATGTAGCCTCTTCGCACGAAGTCCTGTCCAGCCTGCTTCAGAAGTCGTCTCCTGTCTATATGTTGTCGGCAAGTCCTGCAATGCTGAGTGTCAGCGTGGTAGTGGACAAGGCAAGGGCGAGAGACATAGTCATTGGACTTCATAGCGAATTTTTTGGTTGACCGAGGACGAAAAATTATTATATTTGTAGGTTAACATTTAGACATAAGGATATATGAAAGTATTTATAAGCGGCTATGGCCGCATGGGCAAGATGGTCGAGGGCGTCCTGACGGAGAGAGGGATAGAGTGTGGGGGCTGGAGCGAGGACATCACCTCGGTGGACAAGGATATCGCCCGTGAATGTGTCTGCGTGGACTTCACCGTTCCTGAGGCATTCAGGGCCAATTACAAATTCATTGCTGAAAATTTCAAGGCTGCCGTTATCGGCACGACAGGCTGGTACGATATCAAGGACGAGGTTTCCGATTATTTCCGCAAATGCGGGACTCCGATGATCTGGGCCTCGAACTATTCGGTCGGGGTCAATGTGCTGACCGCCGCCGTTGACATTGCATCGAAACTCCTGGCCAAGGCCGGAGGATATGCCCCATAC
Organism: Candidatus Cryptobacteroides sp.; assembly: GCA_051870135.1. Lineage (GTDB taxonomy): Bacteria > Bacteroidota > Bacteroidia > Bacteroidales > UBA932 > Cryptobacteroides. The sequence continues at coordinate 18,801 of JBJEBP010000289.1, forward strand.
ATAGTGGAAAAGCATCATTGCCATAAACTGGATGCCCCGAGCGGCACTGCCAAGACTTTGGCGGCCTGCGTGGACAGCAATATGGGCCTGCGTACGGACGTGGCCTCCGTCCGTGTCGGTGAACTCGCCGGAATACACACGGTTGGCTTCGAGGGCAGCTGCGACAGGCTGACATTCGAGCACGAGGCGTTCTCAAGGCAGGGCTTTGCCGAGGGAGCCGTGGTCGCTGCAGGAATGGCGGATGAAATCGCGGAGAAAGCTGCCGCAGGAGAATGTGTGGAGTTGGTCAATGATTTCAAGGATTTGTTTTTGGGAGGACTGGCATAATGAAAGCTTGTTACAAAGGTCTCGGAACGGCTCTCGTAACCCCGTTCAGGGACGGAAAAGTGGATTATGATGCCTTCAGGGCACTTGTCAGGAGACAGGTCGAGGCCGTGGTTGACTTCCTGGTCCCACTCGGCTCCACGGCCGAGACCCCTTGCCTGGAGGATGAGGAGAAAGTCAACATATTGAAAATCACAAAGGAAGAGAGCAAAGGCCTTCCGATAGTGGCCGGTGTGGGTTCCAATTCCCCTGCCGCCACAATCCGCAATATGAGGCTTCTTGACCCTTACGGAGCGGACGCCTATCTCGTGGTCGTGCCGTTCTACAATAAGCCTGAGCAGGAGGGTATCTATCAGTATTTCAAGACAATAGCTGAGGCTACCGACAGGGATGTGATTCTTTACAATGTGCCCGGCCGTACCGGTACCAACATGAAGCCCGGGACGGTTCTTCGCCTGGCCGGGATACCGAATATCCGTGCCGTGAAGGAGGCCTCAGGCAATGTCACCCAGATTATAGATATCAGGAGGCAGGCTCCGGAAGGATTCACAGTGCTAAGCGGCAATGATGATCAGACCCTGCCCCTGATGGCCTCAGGCTGCGACGGCGTTATCAGCGTGGTTTCCAATGTGGCCCCTAAGCAGATGAAGGCTCTCGTGGATGCCGCTTCCGGCCGCGATATGGACAGGGCTGTGGCATTGAACAATGACCTGATGCCTCTATATCACGCCTGCTTCGTGGAGAGCAACCCGATTCCTGTCAAGGCAGCCCTCTCCATTATGGGCTTCTGCACTTCAGAGATGAGGCTTCCTCTCACTGAGGCCGTGCAATCTACCAAAGATCTCCTTGCCGGCATTGTCGGCAAGTATTCCAGATAGAAATTATGACACAGAACACTGAAATGAATGAATTCCTCCAGGTCTGCGCGGACCTCGAGGCCGGAAAGATAAGGGTAGCGGAAAAAATCGACGGGGAATGGAAGGTCAACTCCTGGATCAAGGAGATGATTCTCACCGGTTTCCGTCTCGGCAAACTGACCGATATGTCGGAGGGGGGCTTGTCCTTCATTGACAAGGATACCATCCCCGCAAGACGTTTCACGGTTGAGGACCGGGTCCGCATTGTCCCGGGCGGAAGTTCCGTGAGAAGGGGTGCTTATCTTGCACCTTCGGTGATAATGATGCCTCCTGCCTACGTCAATATCGGAGCCTACGTGGATGAAGGCTCAATGATTGATTCACACGCACTTGTGGGCTCATGCGCCCAGGTCGGGAAGAATGTCCACATTGCGGCCGCAGCCCAGATAGGCGGAGTTCTTGAACCTGTCGGGGCATTGCCTGTAATCATTGAGGACAATGTTTTCATCGGCGGCAATTGCGGAGTATATGAAGGCGTACTCGTGAAGGAGAGGGCAGTCCTCGGCTCTGGTGTCATAATCAACAAGTCCACAGCACTTTATGATGCTGTGAACGGATGTTGGATACGACCTGATGCTGAGGGTCGCATGGTAGTTCCGGAAGGTGCCGTGGTTGTGGCCGGAAGCAGACCAGTGACCAAAGGACCTGGCGCCGAGGCAGGTATTCATCTCTATACACCGGTCATCGTAAAGTACAGGGACGGCAAGACCGATGCCTCCACCGTGCTTGAGGACTTGTTGAGATAGCCTATGGATTACGGAAAATTCTTTTCAAAGGATACGGAAGCCTTCGTGGGATCTCCGACAAGGGAGATATTCAAGAAGGTGGATATCAACAGCATATATTCCCTTTCCGGAGGGTATCCCGCCCCTGATGCCCTGCCTGTGGAATCAATGGGGGAGACAATGAAGGATGTCCTGGCCAAGTATGGCCCCAAGGCATTCCAGTACGGTGGAACCCAGGGAGTAACGGAACTCAGGCAGGCGATTTCGGCCCGTTTCGGGGAGCCGCTTGAGAGGATTCAGATTACCACTTCCTCGCAGCAGGGCATTGACGTATGCGCCAGGGTCTTCCTTGACCCGGGTGACGTGGTACTGACCTCCAATCCTACATATCTGGGCGCACTCCAGTCATTCAAGTCCTACAGGGCGGAGATGGTGGGCGTGGCACGAAGGCCTGAAATCGGGGAGTTCCGCTCTGCTTACGAGGAGGCAATCCAGTCCATCAAGGCTGCCGGAAAGCATCTCAAACTGATGTATATGATTCCGGACTTCCAGAATCCGTCAGGGGAGACATTGACATTGGCGGAGCGCAAGGTGCTTGCGGAACTTGCTGATACATACGACTTTATCATTCTTGAGGACTGCCCTTACAAGGAACTCAGGTACGAGGGGGAGCCGGTGGATTCCATCTACTCCATCGCTCCGGACAGGACCATTCACCTCGGCTCATTCTCCAAGATAATGTGCCCCGGCCTGCGTCTCGGCTGGATGTTCGGCCATCCTGACCTACTGCATCAGGTTTATCTCTGCAAGCAGTCCCTGGACCTCTGCCCGCCGGTATTCGACCAGTATCTCGCTGCGGAGTTCCTGACATCCGGCCGGCTGGATGAGAATTTGAAGAAAAGCATTGTCTCATACAGGGAGAAGAGGGATATTATGCTTGAGGAACTGGAGAAGAATATGCCTGAGGGCGTGAGCTGGACCCATCCTGAAGGCGGCCTCTTCCTTTTCCTGACATTGCCGGAAGGCTTCGACTCGATGGCATTCTACGACACTGCGCTTTCCGCCGGGGTCGCATACGTGGCCGGCAATATGTTCTTCACTGATTTCGTCGAGGCAATGCATAAGGGAGGAAGCAGGAAAGGTCTCAATACAATGAGGCTGAACTTCTCGTTCATGACTCCTGACAGGCTGAGGGAAGGTGTCCGTCTCCTCTGCAGGATTGTTTCGGAGAACCTCGCGTCGAAGAACTGAATACGGGGTCGCTGATAATCTGGAGCTTTTTTAACAACTTGACATTCTGAATACCAATGAAATTCTACAAATATCACGGAGCCGGCAACGACTTCCTCATTGCCGACGGCAGGGAGACCCGCATTGACCTGTGCGCTGAGGAAATTTCCGCATTGTGCGACCGCCATACCGGATTCGGTGCGGACGGGCTGATGGTACTGGAGAACAGTGACAGATATGATTTCAGGATGCGTTATTACAATTCTGACGGCTCGGGAGGTATGATGTGCGGCAACGGTGGCAGGTGCATTGTGGCCTTCGCTGCGGACCTGGGATTCACGGATTTCCGTTTCGAGGCTCCGGACGGTCCTCACGATGCTGAACTCCTTTCGGGTGAGGCTGCCGCATTCAGCAATGTCCCGAGGATTGTAAGGCTTGGAATGAAGAATGTCAGCGGTGCAAAGCCTTATTACGGGGACAGAACTTGTGACTGGTTTCTCGATACCGGCACCAGGCATCTCGTACGCTTCGTGGAAGATATTGACAAGCTCGATGTCGTAGGGGAGGGCCGCCCCCTCAGGTATGACCACAGGTTCGCCCCTGTCGGAACCAATGTGAACTTTGTGAAGGTCAATACGCCCCGGGATATTGTCGTGCGCACATATGAGAAGGGCGTGGAGGACGAGACCCTGGCCTGCGGGACCGGTATCACGGCATCCGCAATGGCATCGTGGATAGCATGGCGTATCGCTGTGTGCCGGGCTGCAGGATATAATATGTCAGGAGAGCCTGATATTGTTACGGAGCCGGAGCCTGTTGTCTGTTCTGTCCGTGCCCGGATAGCTGAACTTAAAGTGACCTTTACCCCATCTCTTGTTCTCCGTTCTGGAGAAAGCCCTGAATTTACTGCCAAGGATGTCTTCCTGACAGGGCCGGCTGTCTTTGTCGGCACTATGGATTGTCCTTTTTTGTGATTTTTTTGTAAAATTTAGGTTATTCTTTCGAAAAACTTTCAAAAGACCTGCTTTTTAAGCTTAAAATTATTTGCACTAAAACATTTTTTACATTACCTTTGTTTCGAAATGTAATTAATACTATTGAAAAATCGTTTGCAATGTTTCGTTTTATGCTTTCGAATCGTAATTTTCAAGCATTTTTTCAGGATACATTTCATAAAGTTTGAATTTGATTGACGCCCTGGTTCCGGTAATGCGGAATCCGCCCTGTCGGTCAAATTCGGTATTGTAACAACCATTGATATTATATGAAGAAATTCTTGTATTTGATTGGAATCGTCATCTTGAGCACTTTGATTTGCGTTTCCTGTGGAGATGACAATAACTCGGATGGCGGTGCTTTGGATGTCCAGCTTGACATTCCTGAAGAAATCAATGTCGGTACGGATGGACTTGTCAAGTTCAGGATTATGTTCAGCAAGGCTCCTGAAAGTACCGATGTCATAGTTCTGGGGGATTCCGGTGGCAAGGACCACGACTGCGAAATTGTGAATGTCTCCACGAAGTATGTTACAATCTCCCTTCCTGAAGGCATGACAACGGACAAGTACTCCGTTTCCGTTCGCAGGGGCAAGGCCGTCAAGAAACTTGGCGATACCCGTATCATTGTCTCAGATGGTGTTGAGCCGGCGGAGGGCAGTACCGTTTACGGAAGAGTGTATTGTGATGACAAGCCGCTTCAGGGCGTTGTCATATCCGACGGAATTGAGGTGGTTGCTACCAATGCTGATGGCATCTACCAGATGAAGTCCGCCAAGAAATACGGCTATGTATTCATCTCTATTCCAAGCGGTTATGAGGTTGCTACGGAAGGCGTTCTGCCGGCCAACCATGTGCTTCTCAAGCAAAATGCCTCCACTGCCGAGAGGGTTGACTTCCGTCTCTTCGAGGCTGGTGACCAGACCAACCATACAATGCTCGTCTTAGGTGACATGCATCTTGCCGGAGGCAGGAACAATGACAGGAAATGGTTCACCCAGTTCTGCCTTGAAGTTAATGACTATGTAAAAAGCCATAGTTCCGATAAGGTTTATGCTGTGACCCTCGGAGACATGACCTGGGACTATTACTGGTATGACAGGAATTATCAGTTCCTGCAGTATCTTGATGATGTCAAGACTGTCGGAGACTTGACAATCTTCCACACCATCGGAAACCACGACCACGATATGAATCTTCCGGGAGACTTCCAGAACGCAGTGCAGTTCACCAGGGAGGTTGCCCCTGATTTCTATTCATTCAATATAGGCAAGGTGCATTATGTCGTTCTTGACAATATTCTCAGCACCAGCAAGGGCGGCGGGCCTTCTGACAGGAAGTACAATGAGCTTGTCACTGACGAGGAACTTGCCTGGCTGGCAAAGGATCTTTCCTATGTATCCAAGTCCACGCCTGTAGTTGTCTCAATGCACGCCACGACCACCAACCTTGACACAGAGGCTAACAGGACTGCATTGTTCGGCTGCCTCTCCGGTTACGACCAGGTTCATTTCCTGACAGGACATACCCATGTGGTAGCCAACAAGAAGTCCAGCAACTGGTATGACCACAATTGCGGTGCCGTCTGCGCCGACTGGTGGGACTGCGTTTACAAGTCCGAAGGCAAGGTCCATATCGGAACTGACGGGGCTCCGGGCGGATACGAAATATTCAACATTGCCGGTACTGAATTCAAATGGCAGTTCAAGGGCTCCGGAATGGACAAGAACATACAGTTCCGCACTTACGACCGCAACAATATCCACCTGACCGCCGAGAAATACATGTCAGGGAAGACAGATGCCCAGATAGCCCTGTTCGAGACAGTTGCCGGCAGCTGGAAGACTGCCAACAATGCCAATGAAGTGTATCTCAACGTATGGAACTATGGTCCGGGCTGGAGCATTGAGGTGACTGAGAACGGCAAGCCATTGACCGTTACGCAGTCCGGTGGCACTTCTTTCAGGGATCCGCTTCATATCATTACTTATATCCCGACTTCGGGAAAGACTGCAGAGGATTCTTTCACTACCAAGAGTAACAGTCACATGTGGAAGGTCACCGCGTCAAGCGCTACATCGACTCTTGAAATCAAGGTGACGGACAATTTTGGCAATGTATATACAGAGACCATGACCCGCCCGAAAGCCTTCAACATTGACACATACAGCAGATAATTACGTAATAATACAACCAGTCAATATTAACTAAACTACCTTTTATGAGATTAATCAATTCAATTGCTGCAACTCTGTTGCTTGCGCTTTCGACCCTTGTTGGTGCGAATGCACAGGACAGACTTGTGTCAGGAACAGTTCTTGACACTCAGCAGCAGCCGGTTATCGGTGCGTCCGTAATGGTCGCAGGTACCAGGCAGGGTACTGTGACTGATCCAGATGGAACTTTCTCATTGAAAATTCCGGAAGGGGAGGTTACTCTCGAAGTGGCCTGCTTGGGTTATACGACTGTAAACACTAAGGTTCCCGCAGG
>JBJEBP010000290.1:0-6325 GCA_051870135.1 Candidatus Cryptobacteroides sp.
AGTCTGCAAAGATACGAAATTTTGCTATGATAATGCGCCAAGAACCTCATTGACGGACAGGTTTTCTATCCTGACGTCACCGATGGAGCGGATCAATACGAAATTGACACCTTCTCCCTCGGCTTTCTTGTCATATTTCATTGCCGGAACGAGTTCCCGGAGGCTGTATGAGCAGTCCACAGGCAGGCCGCAGGCTGCGAAATCCCGGCGGAGGGAGTTCTGCAGGGATGCCCCGGCGGGCTTGGTGCAGGCCGGAACGCCCGCTGCACAACGCTCACCGGCATAATACTTCTCCGAAAGCCCGGCCGCCATTATCATTCCCATTGACACTGCCTCGCCGTGGCTGATATCATCCCCTTTCTCCCTTGCCAGCCACTCGATGGCGTGGGCGAAGGTGTGGCCGAGATTGAGCTTGCGCCTCTCCCCCGACTCGAACTGGTCACGTTCCACCACGCCGGCCTTGACTGCGGCAGCAGCGGATATAAGTTCCTGCAACTCAGGCAAATGAGCCATTACAGCAGCCTGATGGTCCTGGCTTCCGGCGATTTCCGACAATGTCTTCACCGCCTTGGCGTAGTTGTCTCCGGCATTGTCAATGATGAAGGTCTTGACGAGCTCGGCCGCCCCGGAAATGAAGTCCCTGTAGGGCAACGTCGAAAGCACTTCCGGACACTCGAAGGTGAACTCCGGCTGTCGGATGACTCCGAGCATATTCTTGTAATTCAGAAAGTTGACCCCGGTCTTTCCGCCGATTGCCGCATCCACCTGAGAGAGGAATGTAGTTGGCAGGTAAGCGAAGCGGACTCCTCTCTTGTAGATGGAGGCTGCGAACCCGGCCATATCTGTCGTGATGCCCCCGCCGATGGCGAAGACAAGGGCTTTCCGGTCAGCCTCCAGGCCAAGCAGCCATTGGCATATCTCCATTACGGTGTCCATGTTCTTGGCATTCTCATTGGCATTGATAGAGAGCCTGCCCCTGAGGTTTCCGCAGGGTTCTAGTGCCTTTGCGACACGGTCGGCATAACCTTCCACATTCCTGTCTGCCACGATATAGACCGACGGAAATTCTTTCAGCCACGGGATGACATCCTCAACTGTCCTCCCGGTGTTTATTATGCATAATGGTTTATTCATATAAGAGATTATTTTCAAATTATGCCATTTAGGCTCAGGCAAAATATAGTCCGCCGTTTGCACGGATTTTTGGTCCAAACGGCCGGATTAAACAAACATTGCAATGCGGGATCGGAGGTATTCCAGCAGGTCCGGCCAAGCGTAATATATTGATTCTGAATGCTTGAGGTCTCCAAGGGCAACATCCTGGCCATTGAGAAGGACACGGACGAGAGGTTCGGCGCCCTTGCGGCGGGAACGGTAGAAGATGAACTGGAGGTTGCCTGCCATCGGGGAACGGTAGGTCTGGTAGTATTGCGACAACTCCTCCGGGGTTTCCGGGAAATGCCCGAAATCATCAATGTCGGCTATCATCAGCAATGTCATAAGGCAATGGTCGTGTCCGAAACGCAGGTCCGCGCCTGAACCGCCTGCGGCAATGACCTCTTCCGCCTTCTCCAACATATCCACGTAGATGGCGGAGCAGGCTGTCCTGTACTTGTAATACTCCCTGAATCTCAGATAGTTGTCCACCTCCCACATCTTGACATATTCCTCATTCGTGAAGATGTCGGAGAAATCATTGCGGACATCATCATCGAGGCTGTTCATTCCGCCGACAAGCATGTACATATAATCCATTGTCCAGAGATGCGACTTGCCTTCTATAGCCTTGGACGGGTCCTTGAACATACGTCCCAGCACGTCAATGTACTCCGGGAAAAAACTGAGCAGGAAGTCCTCATCCGACTGTGTGTAAGGGTAATCGAATTTGGGGCCCTTGTACCTGAATGGATTTGTGCCCAGATTTGGAGAAGTGGCCTGAACATATTCGAGGCCCTGATGGGCAATGATTTGCGTTTTCGGGGCAATGCGGGAGAGTTCGGTGCAGAATGATGTCATGCTCATTATCGCCCGGATGGAACTGGAGGCGCAGGCCCGGACATTGCTGCCATTGCCGAAGGCCTTCGGATAGTCTGAATACATCTTGTCTGCCATCCTCTTCTGCTGGTTCCAGCCCTTGTCAGTCAGGTCACCGACCCTGTAACGGACTTTCTCATAGAAGTCCGCGAGCCTGAGGCTCAATGCTTTGCCATATTCGGTGATATTGTCTTCCTGCTCTGCCTCCTGAAGCATTTCAAGCAGGTTGGTATAGGTTTCCCTGGCGTATGCATATCGAGAGCCGTGCCTTCCGTAATGGCTGATATAGAATGGTTTGTAGCCTTTGGGGCAGGCCGCCGGACTAACCGCGTCGAAATCATATACGGCATCCAGGCCGGAAGCCTTGACCCGGTCGGCGGAGACGGTTTCACGCACATTGTGTTGGGACTGGACAGCGGAGGCCGGGGTGGCGTGAGACCTGGCCGCATTGGCCTGGCCGGATGCCGTGACAGCGCCGGTATTATTGACCACATTGACAAAGAGGCTGACCGCCAAAGCGGCCCTCAAGAGAAGTTTTCCCATTTTCATATCATTAGTCATTTGCATTCCTGCAAATATACTAACAATTCCCGTGACCGTGACACCATTTCCGCCGTATTCGTTTTTTCTCCCCGAGTACGACTATCCTGGGGTCAGTTCGTCCCCGGACACGGCGCGTTCGGAGACATTTTGCCACGTGGCTGCGCTTTTATCTTGACAGATAATTACCCACCTCGGCCACAATTTGCATCTTGACATCTTCCCACTTAAGAGGTGACATCATCATCGGCATTGGATCTTTCTCTGCATCATCGAAATATGTAAGACTTTTCAGCGTAGTGAAAAGCTGCGCATCAGAGTATTTTTGGACATATAAATCCATCAGGTCTCCAAATGAAAAATATTTCAGCAAGAAATAGAAATCCACGAAGTCCTTCTTCGTTCCACGGTTGGTAATTGCTGAAAGTTTCATAGCTGCAATATCCTTGATCCCGGCAAGAGTGACTCCGTCTTCAATGATTGTATTATCAATCCAAGAATAAGGGTAGTTGACCACATCTACTTTTACCCCATCTACAATCAAGAACCGCATCATCCTGGATTCGGACAGTGGTGCTACTGTTGCAAATTCTGAAAGTTCCAAGACAATTTCTTGTAATGAAGCATCCACATGGCCAAAAAAGTCGAGGTCAATTGATTTTCTATGACCAAGTTGCAATGCAAGGGCTGTCCCGCCGGCAAGTCTCGCATCTTTAAACATTTCCAATGATTGGATCTTTCTCAAAAGTTCCAATGTGCCGGGGCTGATGGTCTCGTAGTGAAGCATCTGAAAGACTCTTTTGGCAAAGAAGAAACGGTGGAGATAAAAGAAAGGGCCTTTGGATCAAGTGACCGCAAAGTCTGTGCGATATGGGCAACTCTTTCCAGTCCATATCTGGCAACAAGCAACTTCCAGTCATTCCACCGACCGAATTCAAGCACTCGCTGAACCACATACGGAGCGTTGGCCTCAAGATCAATTGAGTCCCTGTCCACATCCCAAAAAAGATAATCCGAGAATGACTGTATGTAATCCTTTTCGCTCATCACTACAAATATAATGACTTTTTAGAAACTTACAGTGAATCCGACGGACCAAGGATGAATGTCGGCCTTCTGGTAATCCAAGCCAGTTCCGCGGCCATACTGAGTGAACGTGCCTTCACCGGCGGCGAAGACGCTGAAACGGCGGCAGAACGAGATGCCGATTGACGGGGAAACGAACCAGCCGGTTCCGGAGAAAGTGTAGTCTGTCATCATTCCGCCCTTGAAGTCAATGTAAGGGCTGACCACCTTGTTCAGGAAATTGTATTTCACCTGCAGGAGTACCGGGACCATTGTACTGTATTTGATATCCCTGAGATTCACCCGGGCAAAGTCAAGACGCCTGATGCCGACACCGCCGCCGACGTAGAGCCCCCTTACGGGAACATATCCGGCCGACACGTTCAGGAAAGCACCTTTGTCAATGTAGCCCAATGCGCCCTCCGCGTGGAAGCCCTTCTCGTTCATAACCAGACCTTTGCCCTGTCCGAAAGCAACCGCCGCTGTCAGCAGCATAGCAATCATCAATGTCAATTTTTTCATAAATACGCTATTTTGATTTAATCTCATCTATACTGATAGACGTATTTATGTCAAATAATACCACTCGCCAACCGTCTAACTCGAATATCCGGCCCCGAAGCGGAATATTATGCAGAAGGATTCAACATCTCCTCGTAAAGAGCCACAGGCCCAAGATGCCAAAGTTTGCTCGACTCGTCAGCAAGCCGTGGATAGAGTTCAGATGAATAAACCCTTTTTATTGCTTCCATTTCGCTGCAGCCGTTTTCCTCTGCATAGATGCGTGCCACCACGGCAACGATTCCGGGAAGAAGCAGATACAGATTATCTTTATTTATGTCAGTCATAAGGCTATTCTCCTGGATTCAACAATTTCTATGCTTCCGTGGTAGAGTCTCATTTGTCTTGTCTGTTTAAATAGTCATCAATCTCTTCAATGAGCCATTGGTGGCTTTGTGTGTGAAGCACTTCATAATTGTCGGAAAGATAGTGGTCAGCCTTTGTCAAAGAAGAGTTTCGCCACGTCCTCCCCTTTCAGCCCCTTGGCTGTCTTGTACTGTTCAATACAGAATGCGATGAAATATGAAATGTTGTCTGTCGGCATATTCAAAGAGGCTCATTTTATAACCATTTGCGAATTTACAAGATTTTCCTGCAAAACAATCACAAAACAGCCGGAAAATGCAGGATTTCCCGGCTGTTTTGCAATCGAAATCGTGTCGCAATATTTTAAAACTCAATGCCGAATGACAACTTGGGCATTACGTATGTGGAGACAGCGTTGGACTTCTTCGTCAGGTAGACCGGGCAGCCCACATTCAGCATTAACCCGTTGCCGGATTTGAGCGTCCAGCTCCATCCGATATTCGGTTCGATTTCAGCAGCATTCCTGAATTCGCAATTGCTGCTATAGTTGAGAGCACGGCAGAAACCCGCCTTCACTCCAGCCGTAGGGGTACTCCTCTTCTTGCAGATGTATGCATTGTAATCGACGAACACCCGGCCGAATGTCGGCACATTGTCAATCGGAGCCAGCATAAACCCTGCTCCGGCCCCGAGATAATGGTGCTTGTTGAACATATAACCGTGCGATGTCTCGATGCCCTGCCAGACCAGATAGTGGTTCGTATAAAGAACGGAACCCTTGTAACCTGTTTGCCTGAATGACTTTGCCCCGTCTCCGGAATCCTTGGCTGAAAGTTGTGTAGCCACCAACACAATGGCAAACATAAAAAACAAAATTCTTCTCATCTTATTCTCCTTTATTAATCAACTACAATTACACAAGCTCTCCACTCTCCGTATTTACATGCCGCATATATTTCACCTCTATGTATTTCAATCTTTTCAGGATCTTTTACAGGTGAAAAAGTTGGAGTTACTGAGGATCCTATATTAACTCCTGCCTGGAAGTGAACCCTAAAATCCCATTTTACTTCTTCTCTACCGTCTTTATATGCTACCTCTTCGTATTGAGGATAAATCATGCTATAGGTGTAATCTGTTTCAGCCGCAAAAACACTTCTTGGATTATTTTTACAATCTTGGTTATTATTTAACCAGTTGTTAATCTTGGTTTGGTTTTTCTGAAGCATAGTCTTTAATAATGCTCCTACTTTTACATTAGTAACTTTATAGTCAACAAGCGGCACTGTGAACAATAGCAACGGTTTATCGTAGTAATTTGTTGGTTGATTGATATCGTCAATGTCGTGTAAAGTGACACCAGCAGGAAAAGAAGGCCCCGTATAAGTATATTTACATTCAACGCCAGTCCATCCGTATCTAAACTCTTCTGCCTCTCTTCTCCACCATACGCCAAGTCTCTTATGCTGCATTCTAACAGTCATTCCGACTGAAGTATATACTACATAATCTTGAGAGAACGTACGAAGTTTCATTCTATGGTCATTATTGAAATAATTAGTAGCAACTACGCTTGTCCCGAAAATCCCAGATATCGTTTTCTGAAATCCGCTTGCATCGCCACCACCCTTTTCATATTTGACATATCTCAGTTTGTCTCCTTTGATGACTATGCCATTCTTTGTAACAAGTTCATCTCCATTTACTCCAGGTTCTACAATAGGCGCTCTCGTTTCCATTTCATCGAAAACCATAGGCAAATTATAATGTATTCTAACAAAACGTACCCCTGAATTAATCTGTACTTCCTGCCTATCTG
>JBJEBP010000291.1:0-1664 GCA_051870135.1 Candidatus Cryptobacteroides sp.
CGCCTAAGCCGCAGACCGAGACTTCTTAGTACAAATAATTGCAAAACTCAGAATTACAACACGGACCCGGACACGATGGACCTGAGAACGAGCCCGGAATCACCGGAAAATGTTGCAGAAATGCCGCAGAATGACGATATTGCACAATAAAAGGCAAGGCGTATGAAAAGCAATTTTGTGACTTCGGCATTATACAGAAGAGCATTCAAGAGAATCCTGAAGCGAATAATGTCGAAAGTGAATGAGGCTGAAGAACTTTGGGAGATTGACGAAGAGATGGATCTGCTCTGGAAGCTGGGAGACAAAGGCGCGATTTCGGCCTTTATTGCATACGCATTGGTGCTGCTGCGCGATGACAAGTCGTGGTACAATCCGGATGAGGCACTGACAATGCTCGAATCCCTGTCGGAGGACGGATTCTCTTCGGCACAGTATCTTCTCGGTTCGTTGAAGTTCAACGGCATCAAATCAGTGGCCGCCGACAAAGTTTCCGGACTCTACTGGATTCGCAAAGCTGCCGCAAGCGGTTCTCCGGAGGCGCAGGCATTTATGAAATTGAGAAGCGAAGGCTGTTAGTCCTTCGCTTATTTATGTATAAATATCAACCTTTGCATTAAGCGTCTTTGAAGATAACACGATGTTCAGGATATAGTATTGTTGTTATATTCTATAGCAGCTTCTTCAATTCGTCAATATCAGGCAAGGCTTTCCGAAGTTGTTCTGGCATATCCTGGGAATTGCTATATGTAGCAACTCCCATAGGCTTGTCATAGTCCTGAATCACATACTCAACATACTTCTTGTTGGCACTTGCACATAAGACAATTCCAATCGTGGGGTTCTCGTGAGGCTTTCTCATCTGGTCATCAGCAAGCCGGAGGTAAGTGCATAACTGACCGAGATAAACAGGCTTGAACGGACCTTTTTTCAGTTCAATAATGACGAGAGCATTGAGTTCTCTATTGAAAAACACCAAATCCGGGAAATGATCCACGCCAAAGGCCTCAAGGTGGTACTGATTGCCGACAAATGCGAAATCTCTGCCGAAAGTCATTATAAACTGCTTGATGTTCTGAATGATTTCCTTTTCAATCACCCTTTCATCCACATCTGCAATATCACGGGCCCCCAACTCCTCAACGTTGATAAAATCAAGGAAATACTCGTCCTTGAATGACATTGCTGCTCTCTTCGCAAGGTCTGAAGGTGACAACTTCTGCAGGAAATTGTTCGGCATAGTGGACTGGTGATGATAATCATCTTCCTGTATGCTTCTCTTCAATTCTTCTACAGAGTAATGCATCTGAGAACATAGCCTTATGTAGAATAGGATTTCCGCAAGGTCAGCAGATTTTGTAAGGATGTAATAATGGTGAGTGAACGGAACATTCAGGAAGTCCTCAGTGGAGAACCCGGATATATTCGTGCGTTGTAACGCACGAATTACGCCAGCTCCAGAGATAGGCAATACATAGAGACTACTATCTTTCTGATTATCAGTAGCTAATTCCAAATCGTGCGTTTCAACGCACGATTTGTCAATAACGGCACTCCATTTCTCATAGAAGATTCTCATCTTCTTCATATTCCCCTCTGAATAGCCTCGCAATATAATGGTCCCCAGAAGTTGGACACAAGGTTAAGACAAAAAACACTTAACTTTG
>JBJEBP010000292.1:0-6289 GCA_051870135.1 Candidatus Cryptobacteroides sp.
CTTTTTCCTCGGCCCGCTGACTCCTGCCGTGTAATAATGCTTCTTGGTCTCCCCGAGATTGTACATCTCTGTCGCATATACACTCCACTGTGGAGCGAAAGTGAACTCGGCAAGACCGGCTACCCAGTCACGCTCGTAATCCTTGGAATAGAGATACTGGACCTCTCCCCTCACAGCATACTTTCTATTGAACTTGTACTGGGCGTCGGCTACGAAAATATTGGACACGTAGGTACCCTCCTCATAACCGTGGCTCGGGCTCCACTCCTGGCGGGAATACAGGAAGGTAGTCCTGAGCTGCTTGTTCCAATGGCATTCGGCATCGGCATTGAGATCCATCCAGAGAAGTCTTCTCTCGCCATTGTCGCTCTGCTTGCCGTCAATGGTCAATGCAGAGGAAGCGTTTGCCCGGAAAATCCAGTATTTGTTCCTGTCCCCGCGTTTGCGGAGGGTATAGAAGAGGTCGAGTTGCATGGCACACTCACCGCGGGCGTTCACCTGATATGGATTCAGGTTCGCAAGCATATAGTGATACTGCCTGGTCAGGGCCGGGAGATAGCTGAGGCTGTTTCCTGTGCCATTGCCATAGAGAGAGCTCATAGTTCCCATATGGTCGAGAATCCTGAAATGGGCGGATGCACTGAAGCCGCCAATACCGTATATTGCCTCGGCATAAATGGCAGCGCCGATATGAGCATCGGTGGCAGTTTCAGCATACAAGTCCTTGCCCTTGGCTGCGTATTCGGCCTTGAGGGAAAGTCCGTTCCAGGAGAAATTCAATGCTGCGCTGCAGGAGTTCAGGTTCGGGGAATCCAGTCCGAGTGCCCGGAAGTCCTTGAGCCCATCCTTGTCAAGGCTCTCGTACCGGTTCAGATAGTTGCCCTCAATATTGAAGAGGATGCCGTCCCAGCCGAAAATATCATTGAAAGATACTGTGGCAGTGGCACCTCTTACCCAGGAACCTGCATAGGAAGTATAAAGCCTCGGCCTTCCGTACATTCCCTTTATCCCGAACCAGTCCTTTACATTGACAGAGGCCTGGAATCCCTCGAGAGAGTTGTTGAAGCCCAGGTTACGGTCTTCGTATGTCCTGAAAATCAGGCCGTTGCCCATCTGGTCATAGATATCTCCGACATGGAATGTGAAGAAATCGCTGGTCCAGCGGATATACTTTGCAGCAAGGAGAAACTTCTTCACATCTGCCTGCTGGCCTAATTCGAAGCCGTAGAGGGCCGGCATATAGCCTTCAACCTGCATGCCTGCGGAGAAATGTCCCTTGGAATAATCCATCTTCAGGTAGTTGTTGCTTCCGAATTTGTCTTCCGGGCCAGTCACTCCAAGACCGCTGTCCTTGAAATAGGCTATGCTGTTGCTCTCCAGGCTTACTGAGAACTTGCCCGGCTCAGTGCCAAGCAGTCCCTTACTTACGACCTTACCGGTCTGAGCTCCGGATATTGTCCAGAACATCAGGCCGGTAAGTATAAGCAATGCGTTTCTAACGCTCGTAAACATAAGCCTTCCTCATCCTTGCGAGGGCATCCTCAAGCTCACGATGCTTGTAGGTAACCTTCTGATATACAGGGGCCGTTGCTGACATAGGTGTCCTGCGGAGAACTGCGCTGCCTGACTTGAGAGCGACGCCGTTTGCAGGGTTCCAGGTGAATGCAGGGGCAGCGGAAGCTCTCTTGGCTGCAGGTGCAGCATCCGGAACATTAGGTTCTGTCCAGCCCTTGGTCAGGGAGATAGGGCCGTTGATCATCCTGTCAGTAGTAACAACTCCGGTGTAGTTCGTGTAAACTCCTGTCATATAGTAAGGATAACCATTGTAAGTCAAGGCTCCCACTGTAACCTGGTTCTTGTCAGATGCCACTGTACAAGGGAAGAGAACGTCGCTGTTGTCCTCCCAGTTGGTGATGTATCCGGTATTTTCCGGAGTGACACTTACACCTGCAAGATACAATGTGTAGTATTTGGCGAAGCAGAGAGGATACTGGCGGGCAGCATTGACAGGAGATACGAGAGTTCCGTCTGGAAGTACCTCAAGATACCACTTCGGACCGCAATCCTGGATTATGCTCCTGTTGTTGTATCCATTGTATGTAGGGCTCACAAAGAGGTCGTATGGAGTATTGAGAGTATAATACTCCAGCCATGCGTCATCAGCTTCATATCCGAATCCCTGGCAGAGAAGACGGTTCTGGGACTTGAGGTTCTCATTGAAAATCTTCACCTCGTTCTTCAGGTCAGCATAGAGTGCGTCCACTTCCTCGCGGGACTGTCCGGTAGCATCGGCATAAGTTGCATAAACATCATCTGTAAGAGTCTCAGGCAATGTGAAGCCATCGGAAATGGTCACCTTGCAAGTCTGGACACCAGTATCGTCATAAACACCGGTATTGTAGTTCCAAACCTGGGTAGGAGCGGACATTGTCCAGTCTCCGAGAAGATCGGTGAAGAGGCTCGACTGGACAGGATCCTTTGCAGGCTCCCTGATGGTCTTGGCACTTGCCATACCGCTGTTCTCGGAAATCTCGTTGGCGGTCTCCTCCTCGTTGTAGAGCATCACTCCGAGAAGGGTGGTCATATCAGGAAGTGAAGAGAACATAAGGTCCATACCGGCATCGCTGTTGATGGCCTCAATGTCAGCATCGGTGAGGGCATTTCCCATTGCCACGATGTTATTGTAAGTGTAACCGCGGTTGAGCATAATGGCCCACTCGCTATCATAGTTGGCTGCATATTTGCCGCTTACGGCATTCTTGCTGGTGCACTTCACATTGTACCATACCTCGTAAGGAGACTCCTGGCCGGAAGGGTTCGCAATGGCGGTAACCTGGACAGTAGGAGCAGGCAAAGTCTTGCCGGTGGTGCTGAATTTCTCGTGATAGAACTTCTGGGTGGTACCATTCTCGTTTCCGAGAGCGGTGAGGAGCAGGTGATAATCAGTCTCCGGCTCTACCCAGATCATGTCTTCAAGAGCAAGCTCGACAGGGCCTTCCAAAGTCTGGGCTCCGAAATAGGCCATTGCCGGATATGATGCGGTGAACCACTGGAGGTAGTCGGTATTGTTGTCAAGGTAAGGGAGCATCATCTCATACTCGTAGTCAGGAAGGATATAAATGCAGTACTGCCATACATTCTCATCAGGGGTAATCCTGACGGTACCTTTGGTAGCTTTCATGTCGTACTGGAAATCAACGTTGCAGTCGAGCGGCATAGGCTGCTCAAGAACCACGTGCTTGCGTGAGAACCATCCGGTCCAGTACTGGTCCTCGTCAAGGCCTTCGTCATCCACTTCCACTGTACGGGTGCGGAGGGACCAAGGGTCGAAGCCGCCGCCACCCCACATCGCCTCGTAGTAGGCATCGTAATCAAACATTGCGGTGTACCAGCCCGGTCCCCAATAGTGCTCAGGATCCCAGGCGAACTCGCCGGCAAGGAAGATAAGCGGCTCACCAGGGGTGAACGGGGTGTGCAAAGTAATAGGCTCCCCGGTCCACTCGTCAAGGACGTAGTCGCCATTTTCATCAAGTTCGTAAACGTTGTAGTCCCTGAAGATGATTGTGGTGTCATTCACAAAGTGACGCTGGCCGTTCTGAAGCAGGAAATCGGCATCGCAATTGCCATAGCTCAATTTCTGCATCATGTGAATCGGAAGAGATCCGATGCCGTAGCGTATTGCATTGCCACGGGTCTTGACCTCCTCAGGAATCTTGTAGTGGACGGAGAAACCATCGTGGTACAGGCCGAGGATGGTAAGAGACTCCTCATAGTCAGGAGTGGCAAGGTCAACGATTACGAGATCCTTGAAGAAGGCAGTCTCGGACTGGCGGAAAGCGAAAATCGCAACATAGTTGCTGTTGCCTTCCAATCCATTGATAACCACCTCGTTGGTTCCATCAACAAGAACTCCGGTGGTACCCTCGAGGAAGATGACTGCAGGGTCTGAAGCCTCGGAGGCATCGGCCTTCACGACGTAGGCGTACTCAATGAGACCCTGGGTGTTGAGGGTGACAGTTGCGGATGTCACAGTAGCGGAAGTCAGTTCAGCCTGGGCGCTGATGACAGGTGCGCTTTCCGAACAAGAGGATGTCAGGAATGCAAATGCGCATACTACTGCCGCAAAGATTAAGCTAATTGTTTTCTTCATATTTTGATTTATTTGGTTGTCCTGGCTGAAAGCAGCGGATATTGTGCAAGTTACAGAATTTGTCAAGTCCGTGAATAATATTATATTTGCGCTGCAAATTTAATTATTTCAATTTTATAAAACAAAACAGACCTCCGTATTTTTATCCAAATAATATAATTTTAACGCTCAAAGCAGATGAAAAGAAGCCTTTTATTCCTTTTTAGCATCTTGATGATGCAGTCGGTTGCCCTGGCACAGCTGCCATCCGTGAAGTTGTCTCTCGCATCCAACAAGAAGTTCGACACGAAGAATCTGGTCGATGGGAAGACCCCGGTTGTAATATCCTTCTGGTCAATATCCTGCGACCCTTGCATACAGGAAATCGACGCATTGAACGAGGCTTATGATGACTGGCAGGAGGAAGTGCCGTTCACACTCGTGCTGGTTTCCACCGACGACACGAGGTTCACTGCCCAGGCCAGGGCTTTCGCCAAGACCAGGGGATGGTCAGACTTTGTCTGCCTTTACGATGTGAACAATGATTTCAAGAGAGCCATGAACGTAGTGTTCACGCCTCATTCTTTCGTGCTGGCACCGGACGGTACGATAGTACATTCACAGACAGGATACAATCCGGGAGCGGAGGGTGAAATCCTCGCCGCATTGAAGAAACTGGAAATCAGCGAATAGACTGGGACTTTCCCGCAGGCTTGGAAGCGGCTGCTTCGATTTTGACATTGAAGTTCCAGCTTTCAGGCTTGCACATCTGTCCGGCGCAGACAAAGGAGGCTATGCTCCCGCTGTACTGGGCCGATTTGTCAGTGAGCTTGATTTCCTGTACCAGCCTGATTTCGTTGTAGCATACGAGTTTGCCTTGTTCTTCCACGAAATCGCCTTCTTCCTTGAGCGCTCCGGAAAGACTGCAGCCCTTTGTCTTCACCTCCAGTATTTCCGTCCTGGAATTACCCGCCGTAATGGAATAGGTGTGGTAACCTTCCTGTATCCGGCCGGTGAAGATGATCTTGGCTGTGCCTTCCCCAGTCCTTGTCACCTTGTATGACCAGTCCACTATCTGGGCCTGGGCGGAACAAAGAACTGAAGCAAAAACAGATACCGCAAACAATAAAAACCTTTTCATAAGTCCGAATTATTTTTTCTTGCTGAAAGCATTGATGAGGATACTGCCTAATATCGCCGAGGATAGCGAGCCGAGGAGCACCGCAATCTTGCCCAATGACCGGAGATGATGGGTGATATCCGGGGTCAGGTTCGAGAATGAGAGGGTATCCACGAAAATTGACATTGTGAAGCCGATGCCGCCGAGACAGGCAATGGCGAAAAGCATCTTCCAGGATGCCCCGTCGGGCATTGCCCCGATTTTCAGCTTGATGGCCAGCCAGCTCGCCAGGGTGATCCCCAGAGGCTTGCCCAGAAGAAGGCCGAAGAATACCCCCATACCGACTGAGCCGAGGGCTGAAGAATACTGGAAAATATTGAAATACGCCAAGTCGTCAACCACCACTCCGGCATTGGCCAGGGCGAAGATAGGCATTATCACGAAATTGACCCAAGGAGTAAGGGTATGTTCCATCCTGTAACTCATTCCGACAGTACCCTTGGCTATGTGGCTGATATTGCGGAGGCAGGTCCGCTGATTGAGATTCGGGAAAGGTTCCTCATTCTCATATTTTATCATAAGCTTCTGATAGGCATCGCATTTCTTGTTGAAATACGAGTGGGAGAACCGGGGTTCCATAGGAATCATCATTGCCATCACGACTCCGGACATAGTGGCGTGGATGCCGGCATAGTAGAAAAGGAACCAGACGACGATGGTAGGTATGATGTAGAAGATTTTCCGCTTCTCACCCATCCTGTTGAAAAGATATGTAATAAAGATTACAAGTCCGGCTATAAGAAGGAGGTGGAGATTGACATCCCCTCCATAGAATAATGCCACTACGAGAATGGCGCCGAGATCATCCGCAACGGCGAGGGCCGTAAGGAAGACCTTCAACGAAACAGGAACCTTGTCCCCCATTATAGAGAGAATGCCGACCGCAAAGGCAATGTCGGTGGCCGTAGGTATTCCCCAGCCGGTAGCCGCAGCCGTACCCCCGTTGAACAATGTGTAGATGAGAGCGGGCATTATCATTC
>JBJEBP010000293.1:0-6263 GCA_051870135.1 Candidatus Cryptobacteroides sp.
CAGTTCTGTGCGCGTTGCTGATCTCGGTGGCCTCATTCGCCCAGAACCGCACACTGAGCGTGAATGTCAAAGATGTCACAGTAAAAGAACTGCTCAAGGCGATTGAGCAGGCAAGTCCATACACGTTCGCGTATGTTGACACTGACATTGACCTGACAAGGAAAGTGTCCGTAACCGCAGTTAACGAAAGCATTGAATCAATTCTTGAAAGAGTACTTCCGCAGGCCACGGCTGAATTCAGGGATATGAAAATCATATTGCTGAAGAAAGTCACCAAGCCTGCCACGCAACAGGCCCAGCCAGAAAAGCGGGGCCCGAGAACGGTTACCGGAAAAGTCCTTGACAAAGACGGCAATCCCGTCATAGGAGCCATGGTAATCGAGAAAGGAACCAGCAATGGAGCCGGCTGCGACATGGACGGTAACTATTCCATAAAAGTACCGAATCCCAATGCCGTCCTCGAGGCATCCCTGATAGGATATGCCACCCAGTCAATACAATTGACGGAAAACCAGACAGTTGCAAATTTTGTCCTGATGGAGGAAGCCATCCGTCTTGACGACGTGGTGGTAGTCGGTTACGGTGTCCAGAACTCCAGGGACGTGACCACCTCCATCACTTCCATCAAGGCCGAAGCCTTTGCCAATACCCCTACCACCGACTTCCGCGAGGCAATGGCTGCGAAGATGCCGGGTGTCCAGGTCATCAACCTCGGAGGTCAGCCTGACGGCAATGTCTCAGTACGTGTCAGGGGAATCCAGTCAGCCACTTCCGGCAACGAGCCTCTCTACGTGATTGACGGTATCCCTTGTGAGGCCAGGGCCTTCGCCAACCTTGACGGCAACGACATTGAGAGCCTCGAAGTGCTCAAGGACGCATCCGCGGCCGCAATTTACGGTTCCAGAGGCTCCTGCGGCGTTATCCTCGTGACCACCAAGAGAGGTGCCGGAGAAAGGCCTGTCATCTCCTACGACGGCCAGTTCAGTGTATCCGAAGTCTCCAAGAAAATTGATATGCTTGACGCATACGAGTGGGCGGAGATTTTCGCGGAAGCAAGAAATGGAGCTTATATGTTCAATGTCCCGGAAGGAACCATCTCGGACCCTTCTCCATCCAGGCCGCAGGTCTATCACAGGATTTCTCCGCTCGTCGAGGCCTATCTCCAGGACAAGACAGGCACCCTCACCAACACCGACTGGCAGGACGAGATTTTCCGCACTGCGCTCTCCCACAAGCACTCACTCAGCGTGTCTGCAAGGACCAAGACAATGAACTACTATATCGGAGCCAACTACCTCTACAGGGAGGGTACAATCATCGGTTCCGACTTCCAGAGATACGGTCTAAGGGCCAATTTCGACGGCAAGAGAGGAAACCTGAAGTATGGAGTCAGCTTCTCACCTTCCTATTCCAAGACAAACTACGTGGCATCCGATTCCCAGTACAACGGTGACGGCGTAATAGCCAGCGCATTGATGGCCCCGCCGATTTTCCAGCCTTACAATGAGGACGGCTCATACAACTGGGATATGAACGGACTCCTCAGGCAGTCGGGCGACATCCGCAATCCTTGGGATACACAGACCAACGAGGTCCTCAACCCTGTCGCTCTGGCACTTGAGGTGGATGATGTAAGGGAGAAGGTAAACTTAATAGGCAACCTCTACGCATCCTACGAATTCATCAAGGGACTCGAATACAAAATCACCCTCGGTGGTGACTACTATTCATACATAAGGAATTATTACAGACCATCTTACATTCCTCTCAGGGGATCCAAATACCTGGACGCTCCTTCACAGCCTACCGCCTCCAACCAGGCGAACTCCTATTTCCATTGGACAGTTTCCAACCAGATTTCCTTCAACAGGAAATTCGGCGACCACTCCGTCAATGCCGTAGCCGTCTATGAGGCCGAGAAACAGACCACACAGGCCACCTATGTTTCAGGCCAGGGCCAGATTGGGGATGACAAGATACGCACGACAAAAGGCAAGACCATCGACATTGACAATACCTACAACAACAAGTACGCATACACCTTCGCTTCCTGGCTCGTCCGCGCCCAATATTCTTACAAAGGCAGGTATATGGTCTCCGCATCAGTCAGGGGAGACGGTTCATCCAGGTTCGCACCGAATACAAGATGGGGTTATTTCCCTGCTGCATCTATTGGCTGGCGTATTAGCGATGAGAATTTCCTGAGCGGAGCCAAGTGGCTCAATGACCTGAAAATCAGGGCAAGTGTAGGCCAGACAGGTAATGCGCAGATTGGCAATTCCGAATATCTGGCTCTTTACGGCACTGCCTCCCTGGATCTCGGCAACGGACTCGTCACCCAGGTTTATCCGTCCCAGATTGCCAACAACGACCTCGGTTGGGAAAAGAACACCCAGACCAACATCGGTCTCGATGCGACATTGTGGAACGGGCTCCTCGGAATCAATGCCGATTTCTACCTGTCCAAGACCACGAATATGCTCTTCGACGTACCGGTTTCTGTCGTGTCCGGTCTCACTACCTCCAATGTCAATATCGGCTCAATGCAGAACAAGGGTGTCGAGCTGAATATTTCCTCCCGCAAGAAGTTCGGGGATTTCTACTACGACTTCACCGCCAACTGGTCATTGAACCGGAACAAGGTTCTCCATCTCGGCGACGAGGATGCCCCGATTATCAAGGAGTCCTCCTATGCAGGCGGCTATTACATTACAAAAGTCGGCCAGCCGGTAGGTTGCTATTCTCTCCTTGTCCAGGATGGCATCTTCCACAACCAGGAAGAACTTGACTCTTACCCTCATTTCTCCACAGCGACCGTAGGTGACTTCAGATTCGTGGATGCAGACGGGGACGGAGTCCTCGAGAAGGATGATGACCGCGTAATCGTGGGCAACTATATGCCTGATTTCTACTATGGTTTCGGTATTACCCTCGGATGGAAGGGCATTGACCTTGCCGCCAATTTCCAGGGCGTCTATGGCAATGAAATCCTGAACCTTGAAAGACGTTACCTCCTCAATATGGAGGCGTCCTCCAACATGATGAAGGAGGCACTGGACAGGTTCCCTTACGGCAATCTCAACAGGGCCACCAGGAAATCTTCCGGAAACAACGGCTCCTGCACCTCCACATTCCATCTTGAGGACGGCTCATACCTGAGGCTCCAGAACCTGTCACTCGGCTGGACAATGCCGGACAAATGGCTGAGAAAGAGCGGAATAACCAAGTTCAGAATCTATGTCCAGGGCTCCAACCTGTTCACACTCACCAATTATTCCGGATATAACCCGGAGGTCAACAAGAGGGCTTCCGACGCATTGCGTCCTGGAGAGGACTACTGCTCCTACCCTCTTTCAAGGACCTTCAGCGTGGGCATTAACTTCAATCTCTGATGCGATATGAAAATGAAGACAATATTGAAATACATACTGGCCGGAACCGCATTGCTCAGCGCAGTCTCCTGCGGGGAAAGTTTCTTCGAGCAGTATCCGGCGAACAACGTCACCGAAGGTAATTTCTACAAGACCGACGATGATTTCAACCAGGGCGTTTATTCCTGCTACTACAAGCTCATGGTCAATATGAGTTTCTTCCTGACAGAACTGGCCTACCGCAGTGATGAGTGCGTGCTGGAATCAATGGCGGTCTCG
This sequence comes from Candidatus Cryptobacteroides sp., assembly GCA_051870135.1. Taxonomy (GTDB): domain Bacteria; phylum Bacteroidota; class Bacteroidia; order Bacteroidales; family UBA932; genus Cryptobacteroides. Next base: position 3,651 of record JBJEBP010000293.1, read on the forward strand.
ACCCAGGACAGATACGACATTGACCATTTCCAGGAGAACTCCTACAACGGAATCCTCAGCAGTGTCTGGAACAACTGGTACAACGGCGTTTACCGCTGCAATGATGTTCTGGACCACGCAGAAGGCAAAGATCTCCCCAACATTGGCAGGTACAGGGGGGAATGCCTCTTCATCCGATCCTGGTTCTATTTCAATCTCTACAGGACCTTCGGCACTGTTCCGATTGCCAGGACAGTCGTGACACCGGCAACAGCCAAGACAATCAAGAGATGCACGGATGAGGAAATGTACAGCCTCCTTGTCAATGACCTCACTGAAGCGGCTGATCTTCTGCCTCTTGCCCGTCCTGCCGAAAAGGCCAGGGTTTCCAAGATTGCGGCCCAGTCACTTCTTGCGAAGGTATATCTTACCTTCGGCAAATACAATGAGGCCAGGACTGTCATTGAAGAGGCAATGAAAGACACCGGATACGGACTTATGTCATCGACGGGAGCCGCATTCAACATTGCCAACAAGATGAACAAGGAGATTATCTTCGCCCTGTATTACAACAAGACCAATGACAACGGCCACGGATACTGGTACAGTTCGAACACCCCGGTGATGGACGATATTCGGAACCCTACCCCGGAGTTCAAGGCTCTGTATGATGCGAGCGACAGCAGGCTGGCGCTCATCAACACCTACACCAAAATCAATGACAAGCTCTATGCGATGAACAAGTGGATGGACACCTACGACGCCACCTACACGACGCAGGTCGGGAATGATTTCCCTCTTATCCGCTATGCTGACCTGGTGCTTATGTATGCCGAGGCACTCTGCCAGACCGGGGACATTCCGGGAGCCGTTGCACAGTTGAACAGGACCAGGACCCGTGCTGGCCTTCCTGCTCTTTCTGCTGCCGAAGTCTCCGGAAAAGAAGCCTTTATCAAGGAGTTGGCTGACGAGAGGGGCAGGGAGTTCGCCCTCGAAGGGCAGAGATGGTACGACCTGGTCCGTCTCGGACTGGCTGTAAGTTATTTCAAGGACATGGGTTATACAATTGACGCACATCAGCTGATATTCCCTATTCCTCAGGACCAGATTCAGATTGTCAATGACAAGTCCATCCTCTGGCAGAATCCTGGTTATGGTGATTAATACATTTAAGGTTATGAAAATGAGAAGATTATCACATATTTTAATGCTCGCCGGCATCTGCCTTGCCGCTGTTTCCTGCTGGAAAGAGGACATCCCGGAGGCCGGAGCCGGACGCCATCAGGTAGAGAACCTGAAGGCCGTGCCGGGAGACGAGGAAGTGCTGCTGACCTGGAACGCAGCCGAAGGGTGGAACCCTACGGACTATATCGTCACCTATACCGGTCCTAACGGCAAGGAAAGCATCAACACCGATAAGAAGAGCGAGTGGACTATCTCCAACCTCGTGAACGGAACTGACTATGTATTTGCAGTCCAGGCGGTTTACGGCAAACTAATATCCAATGGCGTGGAGGCCAAGGCCAAGCCTTCCACAAGCCGTTTCCCTGTGAAAGTATTCGATGGCGTCGGAACTGACGCTACCGTTGACCTGGCCTGGGAGGCACCTTCGACAACGGTCTTGACATACACCCTGGCTTGGTGGCCCGAGAATGACGAATCGGCCAGAAGCGAAGTCTCCCTGGAAGGCAGCGTTACTGACTACACGGTCACCGGCCTTGAAAATGACATCAAGTATTGTTTCAGCATCACCGCGAATTATGTCAAAGGTCCGGCTGAATCCAAAGTCATCAAGGTGATGCCGACAATGGCTATTCCATATTTCATTGACAGGGACAATATAGCTGCAGGACAGCCTATTACATTTACATTCAATATGGAAGGCTATCCATACGCCACCAATATCAGATGGGCGTTCCCGGACGGCTCCGTCAAGGAAGGTGAATTGGTGAAATCCAGCATATTCGTGCCAGGAACCCAGAAAGTGGTCCTGACCGTCAACCTCAAGGGCAAGGACAAGAGCTGGACCATCGAAGTGACTGTCAGGGAATATCTGATTCACTTCAATGAATGGGATGCCGCAAGCGGTACTACCAATGGTTTCAAAGGCACCTGCCCGGTATTCTCTCCTGATGGGAAGACAGTCTATAATATTACATTCAACAAAATCTCAGGCCTGTACGCATTCAGCACAGAGACTGGCGAGTTGAAATGGAAATATATCCCAGCCAAGGCCACAGCCAGCTACAACCCACTGACTGTCAATCCAGTAACCGGAGATATTTACTACGGCACCCAGACTGCCGGACAGTTCTATGCTGTAACTCCTGAAGGAACCCTGAAATGGCAGTTCACGGAGGCAGGGTCAATGCAGAGTACTTCTTCTGCCGTAAGTGCCGACGGAAGCACTGTCTATGTAGCTGACAAGGCCGGGAAACTGTTCGCCCTCAATGCTTCAACCGGTGAAAAGAAGTGGCAGGCTGCATTCTCAGGAGCTGCCGCGGGTCTCATTGTCAAAGGCGGGAAGGTTGTCGTCGGCGCCGGCAAGAACCTCTATTTCTACAATGCTGCGGACGGAACCCTGCGCAATCCCCTGGCAATGACCTCATCAATGGGCGGAATCACGGGCTTCGC
>JBJEBP010000294.1:0-6248 GCA_051870135.1 Candidatus Cryptobacteroides sp.
GGGATGCGAACGCTGCGATGAATATCCTGAGGCAGGGCATTGCCTCATCCGGGAGTCCCCGTAAGACGAAGACTGTTCTTCGCAAGGGGCGCTAGTCACCTGAGAATCTCCGTCCTTCAGGACGGGGAGTATGTCAAAAGGACAGTGCAGGACTTCATATCAGCATTATTGAGTTGATGTTCCTGCCGCAGGAGATACCCTCCAGTCGGGCTGAGTAGAAACGGTCATCCGTGTAGGTGTCTATGTCCGAGACTGTTATATTCTTTTCCGGTACTCCGCACTCTGTAAGGGAGTAACGTACGCATTCCTTCAGGTCGATGTGGTGTCCGCCCTTCATTGAACCTTCCTGCCTCGCTCCCCTGAACGACCATATCTTCTCTATTGGGAATCCGGATTCCTTGAATGTCAGTGCCACCTCCTCCCCTACCTGGAAGCTGTCATACCCAATGCCGGGACCTATAACCGCATGTATGTCCTCCGGACGAGTCCCGAACAGGTGGCACATCTCAAGAACTGTCTTCTTCACGATCATATTCACGGTGCCACGCCATCCGCTGTGGGCTGCGCCTATGGCCCTGTGCACCGGATCATACAAGATCACAGGTATGCAGTCGGCGGTCCTGACTCCTATGGCAACGTCCGTGAGGTCAGTCACCAGCGCGTCCACACCTTCCAACTCCTCCCTCGTGAGGTCCGGCCTGTCCACATAGGCGACATTTGTCGAGTGTGTCTGGTGGGGCTGCACAACTGTACAGGGAAGGTCTACATCCCTCCCCGCGGTGAAAGCGCGCACTCCCCCACCGAGCTCATATTCGAGTAGTCCTGTCATCAGCACCTCCCTATTTGAGCCTGTTGCCGTCACTGAAAGCTTTGCCGACAACGGCACCGAGCTCCAGATAGGTGTGGTTCACAGGATCGAAGACTATCGGACGCAGCTTTGCCGGATCTATCTTACCGTCTGTAAGCACGGATTCGTCAGCGGAGACGTTCACGATCTCTCCCTTGAGAATATCTGTCTCGGTGTCATAGGAACGAACGCGGCACTCGAGAGCCATCGGCAGTTCCTCCACGAGCGGGGCATCTACGAACTCTGACTTCAGTGCGTGGAAGCCGGCATGGACGAACTTGTCAGGTACTTTCTTCCCGGATACGAGTCCCACATAGTCACACTCGGCAACATGGGCGACATCCGCGAAGCTCACGGTGAACGCTCCCCTCTTCAGGAGGTTATCCGCCGTCTTGTGAGTATTGCTGACTGCGATGGAGATTTCATCGCTGTCGCTGATTCCTCCCCAGGCCGCATTCATTATGTCTGGAGTACCGTCCTCGTTATATGTGGCTATCATCAGCACCGGCTGAGGATATGACCACGGTTTAGCACCAAAATTCTTTCTCATATTCTATTGATATATCATTAAAATTGTTCGGAAAATCATTCTTTATAGTCAAGCGATGAAAGGAAAAAGGACTTCCTCTGACTCTCGTCTACTCCGTATGGCGTGATGCGGGATTCCATGGATATGCCGTCCTCAAGGTTGCACGCATAAAAGTCATTCAAAATGTTCGTTTATTAGGGTTGAAAAAACTCTCCCCAGGCCTCTGGAACAGGTGTTTTTCCCTATCATTCAATTTGTTCGTTTATTACGCCTATAATTTATTGCGTTTTTACGTTTATAACTCAAACAATGTATTATATACCCCTACAAGTATTTTATTGCGTTATTAACTCAACCCCTGTAAGATGGTTCCTTATATGTGATTACGGCATACATCTCCTTCATCCTGTCCTGAAGACGATCCCCGTATATCTCCCCTATCTGCTCGAAGGTGCAGTTGGTCGCGATGATTGTCGGTCTGTTCAGTTTGTACCTCAGCATAAGTAGTTCGGCAAGAGGATATCGTATTTCACCGAAGTCATTGTATGACTGTGGCTCCACCCCGAGGTCATCAATGAGCAGGATATCCTTCTGGCCTATGTACGGGAACTCCTGAGTCTGCTTGAAGTGGTTGTATATGCCCTGCGCCTCAAAGTATGAGATATTGTAATTGAAGAACCTCTTGATTGCCCTGAGCATTGTAGTCTTCCCGTTGCCGAGCGTACCGCAGAGGAGCAGTCCGCGCTTCTTGGAGTCGTACATCCACTTTACTACGCGTTCCACCTTGGAGACAGTCGCATCATCCAGCCTGAACTCCACGTCCCGCTGTGCCACCTCGGCTCCATACAAGGCTAGGAGCAGACCGGAGGCAGTCTCCCTGGATTCCGGCAGCGGTGACGAGAACTTGCTTGGAGGCGGTGCCTCCTGCGTCAGCTTGGCCATATAACTCATGGCCCTTTCCTTTGTGGCTTCTTCCATATGGGTTTGAGTTAATTAGAGTTCTTCAAGTCCAGAGTTGTCAAATTCGTCCGCCGTCTTCACATCCAGACGATCCCCCGCTTTCTTGCGCTTCTTGACGGCAGGTGAAGCTACGATTCCCGTCTTCTTTTCCGTATCCCGTACTGGTTCCGCCGGAGCGGCGGCCACTACCCTGCTGCTAACAGGAGGCTTTTTGTTGGCAAGGAGATTCTGGAGTGACTTAATTGCATATCCCTGAGGGCTATTGGCCTGTTTCGCCTTGTCCTCTATTCCGCTCAGGAACTTGATTATGTCGACACCGTTTTCCATAAGATCCGCGAAAAGCTTGAGGTTTGCCCTTATTCCTCTCGCATCAAAACCGAAATCCTTAATAAGCACGTTCATCAGGTATGGATCGAGAACGTCGGCAGGATTTTGTATGATTGTCTGTTTTTTCACCTTTGTGAAGGTGATTCCAACAATCGGCCGCCGACCTTTCTTCGCTGTCTGGTCATACGAGAGCTCGTGCACAACCTCGAACGGACATTTCTCCTTTATCTCTTTTTCTGCAGGTTCTATGACACGCCTGATAAATCCTGTCGGGTTAGAAACGTACTTGTCCATAAGCCCGAGAATGCCCTTTATTCTCTCGATGGAGAAATACAACGGCTTTGATGTATTGCTCATGAGCTGGAAGAGGCGAATCGCCACAACATCATCAAGACTCTTGGCTGTCAAGAGGTTATATCTCGTATATCCCTTGCCCATGTCCAGAATCTGAGACCAGGTCTCCTCTCCTAGTTTAACGGACACGATTCCTGGCTTCTGGTTCACGGTTACCCTGTCGAGAAGATGGAACGAGGCGAACTGGTACTGTGGACGACCATCGCTATAGGTCTTTGGATTGCCGTTCTCGTCAAGCACCGGGGCCTCCACGGTATGGTAGATCTTCATCAGTTCCACCGCGGCTTCCTTCGCCTTGGTGTAGTTGGTCGTATCGTCAGCATTAAGCAGATTCTTGACAGGGATGTCAATGATGGCGAACTTTTCCTGATACTTCTCGCTGAAATTGAGCTTGTTGATTCCTAACGCAGCATCTATGGTGTATTCCTGTGCAACGGATATGACCTCCATCAGAAGACGCTCTCCGTATTTGGAGAGACTCCTGCTGGACGTGGAGAATATGTAGGAAGTGAACACGTCCTTGGATGGAACCTTGGACTGGGACTGAGGAGAGGTCTGTGCTGGCACCAGAGACTCTTCATTCAATCTGTTCGGATTCATTCCGTCAGTTTGTTTTTTCTTGGACACTGTCATTAAATCTGTTTGTTAAATATCATTTATCCCGTTCGGAAAATCAACCAATTTTCATTGTATATATTTATTTATCAATAAATTAACTGACATACCCTCCTAGCCTTATGATATATAAAAATATAAATGAATTGAAGGATAATCATTGATACATACCATTTTTAAACAATTTGTCTTTAATTGAGTATGCGTGAAAAAATCCTCCAAATACAATTACGCGAACAAATTTATAGTATTTTTTCGGAATATTTACCATATTTCTGTTCATTTTTTTGAATTTACGAACAAAAGTTGCTTCGTTTTGTGAGATAAACACGTATTTTATGTTCGGATATTACAATACAACCTCGCATTTTAGAGCTGTTTTTCCGCTTAAATAGTCATTAGAGTTGTTCGTTTATTTTCTATTTTGCCAGTCCAATCGCTGGTAGTTTCTCTTAATTCACTGTCCCTCAGAATTTAAGATAGGCCTTAATATTTTCATTCAAATTGTTCGTTTAATACTGAAAAATATCCTCATTACAGATAGTTTTGAAGCCGAACTTAAAACATCATTAGAATTGTTCGTTTATTGTTCTTATCGCTTATCAAAAAGGGACCCCATACCGAATGGAGTCCCTGTCTTTAGCCTTTATTTCAAGATATTTTTAGTAGTCGTATTTTTTCAGCAGGTCCTGGATTGCCTCAAGCAGGACATCGTTCAAGCTTGGCTTGTAGTTGTGGTGCTGAATTTTCACCAGCTTATCCTTGAGTTCTTCCGGAAGATACATTGACAGTTTAGTTCTTTTCTCGTATGTTCGCGGTCTGCCTACCCTGCCGCTTGAACCGACTGGTGCGGTTTCTACTGGAGTCGCTGCCGGTTCCTCGACTTCTTGTACTTTTTCACTGGCCGCTGTCCTCGATTTCGGAACTCCGATGGTTACAGGTGTTGTCTGCTTCTTTACGAAATCCTTTATAATATTCTCAGCCATAGTTCTTTTATAATTTTGAGATTATTCCCCACTGTCTAATCCTGTTCAGCCCTTATAAGTATCTCCTTGGCCGCTTCCCTGTATTCCTTCGCTCCCCTGCCGTCAGGGTCGTGTGTGAATATGTCCCTATGCATTGATGCGGACTGGTTTAGTTTCGTGTTCTTCCTGATATAAGGCTTGATGACGAATGCCCCGAACTCCTCCTCTATGAGACCTATATAGGATTTGTTTATTATGTCGTTCTCAACCCTTGTAATCAGACATCCAAGGAACTTCAGATATGGGTTAAGCCTTTCGTCTGCAAGAACCTCGTTATACAGTCCAATCACCATGTGCATTCCGTCCAATGATGGCTGGTCAGGTGTCGTGACAAGGACTATTCCGTCTGAAGCGACCATAGCGTTCATGATAATTCCTCCCAGGGCAGGAGGACAGTCTATTATGATATAGTCATACTTGTCCTTGATCGGCGCAATCAGATCCTTGAGCAGATATACCTTGAGAGTAATGTTGCTGGTCTCCACATCGAAACTTGACAGGCGAAGATCTGCAGGAACGAAGTCGATGTTCTCGTACCGGCTAGGAAGGATTGGCAGCGGGTTGAGCTTCGGACCTATTACAAATGCATCCTCTATGGTATTTTCCCATTTGCGTGACTCGTATCTAAGGTCATCTGCGGCAATCATTCCGGTCAGGTTTGCCTGAGAGTCCAGATCAATGAATAGCACTTTCTTTCCAATGCTCGCCCATAGAACACCGACGTTGAATGCTGACATTGTCTTGGCTACCCCACCTTTGTTGTTCAAAAAGCTTATTACCTTTCCCATAATGTCCTCTTTAGTTTGATTGATACAAAGGTAATACTTTTTTCGTTAATAACGCATTTTATATATAAAAACTTAATAACGTATTATAAATAATAACGCAAAAATGCTCTTATAACTTTACACAGTCTATTATTTGCGTTAAAAACGCATTTCGTTATTAATCTAGTATTATTGTTGATATTTTATGAACATTTGGTATAGATTATTCTTCGTGCATTATGGAAAAGTCCTGAATTACTTTTACTCACTATTTGACATATAATCTGAAGGACTCGATAAATTAATTCATAGAGTTGGTAATGTAAAACAATCCGGTTTCCTGGTATGGGATAGCACATCGTGTAATGACTTTTTTCCGAGTTGGCAGTTGAAATAATTTAGCATTTTAATTTCTTGCGTTAATAAGTTTATAACGTAATAACGCAAGAAATAGAACGCTTGTCTTTGAAATTATCGAATGTCCAGACACCTACTAATGTCCAGCTCCCATACCTTGCAATCTCTTATATATTACTCTGTTGATTCGATTATGGAGTTAAGGTCAAGATTATAATAGTTAATAAGTTAATAACGCAATATAGATAATAACGCAAAAAATTATATTTAACTAACCACATAGATTATATTGCGTTAAAAACGAATTGCGTTAATAATCCCGATATTAGTCCACTGACTAGATAAGTTCACTGCGCAGGGAATACAATATAGTTTAGTTTTCATTTGTCACCGTAACTTTGCTGAATGTCTGCTTGACATACTCCCCGTCCTGAAGGGCGGAGATTCTCAGGTTACTAACGTCCCTT
>JBJEBP010000295.1:0-6134 GCA_051870135.1 Candidatus Cryptobacteroides sp.
CAAACGACTATGCGAAGAAATACACTGCGGAACGTGACACCGCTTGGAAGATTGCTGAAAAGCTTTTCGAGGCCGGAGGCAAGAAGATGAAGGCGGAGGAGTTGCAGAAAGAGGCGATGGACACCTTCAATACTCTTGTTGCGGCCAAGGGAGTTGACACCAGCAAGCCGTTCCCGAAAGACCCTCAGGGTCCCAAGGAGTTCGATTTCTCGGACGAGAAGAAGATTCTCGAGAAAGAGGGTCTTCTCAAGCCGGAGAAAAAGGACGAGTAGTATTTATGTTTAACCAAAAAACGTAATTCAGATGAAAGGTTACGGAAACTCATTTGTCAGCGGCAGAGAGAGCATAGATGCGAGCAGGACTCCGTTATGGCTCTCAGTTGACGAGACCTATCCGGGCGGCTGCGTGCTGACCGGAAGCAAAGGAACCGTGATTCCGGCAGGAACTGCGGTCAAGGTATCAAAGCCGGGAGGTGCGGCTACCGTTTACACATCCGAAGATTCAACATCAAGCCCTGTGGTGACAGGTCTGTTGCTTGAGGATGTGACAATCGGCGAAGCCGGCGCAACCGGAACAGTAGTAACAAAAGGCCAGTATCTTGCATCACGTGGGGCGGCTCTCGCTGCCAATGTCCGTGCTGCAGTTGAAGGCAGAATTTCATTCGTGGAGGGAGTGTAAGCTATGGAAATTTACAACGGACTTGATACCCTTATGTCAGTTAAGGGTCTGACCTCTAACGAGGCGTTTCAGGCGTATTACGACCAGGTTCTTTCCTCAAGGGAGAATGAGGCACTGAACATCAGCGGCTTCGAGACTTGGGATGTTCCGCAGATTGACTTCACTTACGAGCAGCTTGAAATCGAGAGCAACATCAAGGTTATGGCAACTTACGTTGATCTTAACTCCGAGGCAATCCCGGTTGGTAGCAAGCTCGGCTCTGTTCTCCGTGGTTCAATCCCACGTCAGAAGGCTCGCTTCATCATTGGTGAGAACGACTACCGCAAGCAGATGATGGTTCTTGAGAGAATCAACACCGCTGCAAGGCTTACAGGCTCAAATGCAAGCGAGTCTGCAAGGGCAGCAATATCAAGAATCCTCTTCGGAGGTCTTGCTGACCTTCAGGACGCTCACGTAGGCTCCCTGAATTATCAGGTCGGACAGATGAAGTCCGCAGGTGCGGTGACTCTCACTGATGCGAACAACCCGAGAGGTATTCAGAACGTGACGTTCTCGGCACAGGTTCCTACTGCAAACATAACCACCCTCGCCACTACAAAGAGGTGGTTCACCGATGCAGCCAAGACCACAGAGGGGACTGCAAGCAATCCTACACAGGATATTAAGGACCTCATCAGCGCAGCGAAAGACCGCTACGATGATGTTATTCTTGAGGTGGACGAGAAGTCATTCCTTCAGGATATGAAGCACAGCAAGTGGCAGATTGCTCTCGGCTATATCATCATGCCTACCCTGCTCGCAGGCGGAAAGGATGCGACAACCGACACATCTGCGGCTGCGGTTTCTGCCGCATCTTCAGACGATGTTATCAAGAACGCATTCATCAAGTTCTGCGGTGTTCCGGTTGAGTTCAGCAAGACCGTCTGCGGTGTAGAGAAATGGAACAGCGACAGCAAGGCTTTGGAGCGCACCAAGCTCCGTGCATTCAACGCTGACACATATCTTGCAAGGCCGTCCGGTGCTCTCGGTTCAATCAAGAACGTAGTTCCTCTGCGTCCTGATTCTTCCGCTATCTCCTCTCTGATTTTCGGAGGCAGGGGAATCATAGAGTACAGGTATGACGCAAAACACAAGACTCAGGACTGGGGTTCAGAGCTGACCGTGCTGGCAGTTCCTTCAAGGCCGAAGGATATGTTCTACCTGCACACGAAGTAGAATGCTAAAAATGGAATGATATGACGGTAGGGGAATATTTGAGCTCTTTGGTGTTCGGTCTTGACTTGACCGACACCGTGCTTGAAAGGTCTGCGAAAAGCCCGATTGAGGTCGGGTTGCAGCCATTCGAGCTTACGGATGATGCCTATCCTGATGAAAGGGACGAGGATTTTCAGAAAAGGCTTGACTATGCGTCCTCTACCGTCTATTACTCCGTACTTGGAGTATTCGCTGGTGGAGGATATACGGAGCAGGTCGGAGACGTCAAAATCTCGAAGGGCGGCTACACAATAACGATGGCCGACCGGGAGAGGTTTCAGGCTCTTGCGGACAATCTCAGGCTGAAACACGGCTTCGAGGTGGAGACTTCGCACGACACCGGAGGAATATATGATTTGGGCTATATGAGGTATCATCTATGAATCTGATAAAATTCAGGGACACCTGCACGATTATGCGTGGCACGGGAGAGGTTGACTGTTACGACAATCCGATTGAGGATGCCGTTTACGAGGGGCCGTGCCTGTACGAGGAAGGAGGAAAGAACTGGTCATCAGATATGGTGACAAGGACTCCAACCGTTTTCCTTCCGGGCAATGACGTTCTTGTGAACATCAACGACCGGATTCAGGTAACTACGGAGAGTGGCAGGGAAATCAGGGCTTACGCAAAGTCGGTGAGGGATGTCCGCCTGAGGGTTATGCAGACATTGGATATTACCAAGATTGAGTTGAAACAGGCTTTCGAGGACTGATATGGCAAGGGTGCGCAAGAGGTCAAAAGCAGGTTGGATGAAGGCCAATCAGAAGCTGATTGAACGGAAGATAGATGAGGTCGGCAATGGTGCATTGATCAGGCTTCTCAACGTGCTTTATACGGCTGCGCAGGATGTGATGGATTATATTGACTCGCAGAAGGTCATACCGATTTATACAGGAAACCTCAAGGATGCAACGGGCATTGGCGTATATCGTAACGGGGTACTCAAAAGGTACGTTCCGTCACAGATTGCCACAAGGCCACAAAGCTCCGGATTCCACCACAGAAACGTGTATGACATCTGGGGACATCAGTATCTGTCAGATGCTCTTGAAGCGGCCTCGAAAGAGGATTACAGCAAGGGGATATGGATTGTTCTTTTCTCCGCAGTCCCATACGCCTTTTATATCGAGGAGAGGGACGGATTCTTCTCCGGCATAAAGGACGTTATGCTAAACGCAATTATAAGTGAACTGATGTAGTATGACAATATTGACCGCACATCCCGACAGGGCGTTGAAAAGCATTCTCGAAGACACGGTAACAGTATTCACCGGGCCTTATGAGGAGTACACCATCAACGTCTATGCGCACGGTGAAATGCCGACTGACAAGCTGCCTGACGAGTTCATCAGGATAGAGCGCAACGGCTCTATCAAGACAAGGACGAATCCGATAGGCTATCTCTATGGAGACCTTGCCGTGACGGTATATGTCAAAGCGCAGGGCAATGGGGTGGTCAAGAACAACAGGGTCGATTCAATCCTTGAGCAGCTTCAGGGCATTGACGGGGCGGTCACCGAAGGCTTCTATTTCAGGCTCAGTCCGGACAACATCATAGCTCCCACGTACATTGACCCGTCAAGCAATTTCTCGCTTACGGTCATAAACGTGGAATGGCATACAGTATAATATTAAAACGTTTTAAGATATGGCAACAACCATTGGAAAATTCGATACCGTCACTTCGGTATTCGCTGGTGTAAGTGACATCATAGTTGGTGATGTTGCTGCGGATTCCGCATACGATGCTGGAACTCTCGACACCCTGTTCGCAGCGGCAAAGAGCGTGGGACAGGTAAAAGAGGACTCTACAAACTGGACGGGTGATGACCCTACCGTTGATTCCGTAAAGGATGAGAAAGGTAACATCATCACCACCAAGACCACGGCAGGAACATTCGCATTCGAGTTCCTTATGGCCTCTATGTCCGAGAACATCCTGAAAGCCTTTATGAAGGCTTCAGATGTGGATTCTGTGGTCGGTTCTACCGGGCCTTTCGGCTCATCCGCTACCGGAGTCAAGATTGTTGACCTGCCTGTGACCGTGCGTCCTATTATGGTGGTCAACGACGTGGCCGACAAGTGCATCGTGTTCCCGAAGGCAAAGATTGTCGCATCAGTAACAAGGGAAGATGGCGTATTCTTCGTCAAGGGTACTGCCACTGCCGAGTTCGTTGATACGACCAAGCTCGGAACATTTATGCTCCTGAACGGAATATCCCTCACTTACTAATTGAGGCATATCACCTCCTTTTCATCCGGGCAGGTGGGCTTGCGGCCTGCTTGCCCTTTTTTGATAAAATGAATGTATATGGAAGACAAGAAAATGGATGCACAGGGACTCAGCGAGGCTGAACTTGGCATAAGGCAGGGCGCACCGTGCAAGGTAGAGGTGCAGGGAAAGACGTATAAGGTGTTGCAGATTAGCAACGCAGTAAGACGCAGAATCAGTGATTTGGAGAAAGAGGCTTTCTTTCTTGAGCAGAAGGCCAAGGACGAGCTGACACTCAAGGAGGCGAAGCGGATTGACCGGAAGATAAGGACTCTCCACAGCAAGACCGCTGCGTATTATCTTCTCGGGAACTGGGCGATATTCATCCGGCCATTGTGGGCATTGAGGTGGAGACTGCTCGACCTGAAGGACAGCGAGGTGACGTATTCGATAAACGCAATGGGCGCAAACAACCGTGGTGTGGATTTTTTCTTGGCCAACTGGCAGATTACAAAGGTTCAACTCGCTCTCTCTACGAGGCTGGTTGGCAAAGGAATAAAGCAGTACGAGGAAAGGATGGAGAGCGCAGAGGGGATGCTCCGGGAGGACGGTTTGGAGACAAGTCGGGACAGCAGGTAGCGTCTTTCTTCGACACGGGTTCGGACAACGAGAAGATAAAACATATCTATGGGAACTATAATTTCTGGTCGTGGCTGCGTTATTGGTATCTTGACTCGGAGAAGATGGTGACTCTTATGCTTGTTGACAAGCCGTACTACGACTATGACTACAAGTATTACGATAAGGTCACGGAGGACAACGGGAGTGAGCTGAACTCGGATGACAAGACAAAGAGCATCCTTGCGAGGTTCGGCATAGGTGTCGGGAAAGACCCTGCGGAGATGGATATGGAGGAACTTCAGGAATATGGTATGTCATTGGAGGACAAGTAAAAAGACAATAGAAATAGAATATGGCAGACGATAAATTGGTATTTCCTATTGGCTTCGACACGCAGAGCGGAAAGGACGATGCCAAGAGGGACACAAGGGAGGTACTTGAGGAGCTTCAGAAGCTCGTTGACAAGCATCCCCTGAAGGTCAAGATGGAGATAAGCAAGGAGGACAGGAGTTCGATGAGGGACTTCGCGGAAATAATCCGTAAAATTTCAAAGGATGCCGGGGATGGGGCAAGAAACCTGAATTCCTTCAAAGCGAAGATGGCAGAGCTGAACAAGCAGTGGGATAAGCTCACGGCTTCGCAGAGGGCCGGGGCAGAGGGAAACGCACTGCGTCAGCAATACCGTGACCTCGCAAGGGAAGCCGGGGGATATACCTCCACCTTGCAGGCTTCCGTCAAGGCAGAGGATAAGTCGAACCAGGCCCTTGAGAAGAAAAGGCAGAAGCTCATTGCCGCAAATGCGGAGTATCAGAAGCAGGACGGATATGTAAAGAGGCTCATAACGAGACTCGGCCTTTACAGTGCGATATTCGCAGGAGTGCGCTTTGCGAAGCAGATACGTGAAACCACAGCCGAGTTCGAGTTGCAGAGGGTTTCGCTCGGTGCGTTGATTCAGGACACGGAGAAGGCCGAGCAGCTTTTCAGCCAGATAAAGGCCGCTGCGGTCAAGTCACCTTTTGAAATCAAAGACCTCGTTTCGTACACGAAGCAGCTCGCTGCGTATAAGATAGAGGCAAACGAATTGTTTGACACGATGATGAATTTTTTTTGTTTGTAAGCCTTTGATATATCGTGTGTTGTTGATGTTTTCAGAAAACTGCGAGGCAGCCTCAGTCCATTCGGTCGCGGTAATCCTCGTAGCTGTATTTCCGCAGCACTTCGCGCGTGCCGTCGAGGCGTTCGATGATGATGGACGGATGGGCAATGCCATTGAAAGTGCAGGTCTTGACAGTGGTATAATGGTTCATGTCAGCAAAAACCACCTTGTCGCCCACGCAGAGCGGACGGTGGAAACGCCAGCTTCCCA
>JBJEBP010000296.1:0-6126 GCA_051870135.1 Candidatus Cryptobacteroides sp.
CATTCATAGTTACCTGAAACTCAGGCAGTTTGTCCCCCGGGACAAGGGCATCGGCCCGGTTTCCATTGTCCCGGACGCAGGAAATCAGCAGTATGGCTGGCAAAAAGGCTGTAAGCAGCCTGCAAATCGAAAATTTCTTCATAAAGCTAACCTGTAACCCTGCAAATATAGAAAAGAAAAACGAGGTCCGTATTGGCAATTGGGATTTTTTGCGTAGTTTTGCAGACCGTCAGGGTTGTACCTTGCCGTGCTTCCTTCGAATGTGCTTCATAAAACGAGAAATTGTCATGGAAGAGTTCAACAATAGTCCCGAGCCCCTCATCTCATTCAGGGATGCGGATATAATGAACACCGAATCCACCGTCATATATGGCCTGAACCTCAATGTTTATCCTGGGGACCTCGTTTACATTGTAGGAAAGGTGGGGACAGGCAAGACATCCATTATCCGGACCCTCATAGCCGAAAACAAGCTTGGAAAAGGCAGTTGCAGAATCTGCGGATTTGAGGTTGCAGGCATCAGGGACAGGGACATTCCATTTCTCCGCAGGAAAATAGGAGTAGTATTCCAGGACTTCCAGTTGCTTATGGACAGAAGCGTGGAGGACAATCTCGAGTTCGTCCTGAAAGCCACCGGATGGAAGAACAAGGAGTTGATAGACAAGCGCATAAATGAAGTTCTTGAGAGCGTTGGAATGAGTCACAAGGCACATAAGATGCCTCACCAACTGTCCGGTGGCGAGCAGCAGCGAATCGCCATTGCAAGATCTCTCCTGAATGAGCCGGAGGTAATACTTGCGGATGAGCCGACAGGAAACCTGGACAGCGACACAGCCGACGGAATACTCAAGCTGCTTACCGGAATCAACAGGGAAAAAGGTACGGCCATCGTAATGGTCACCCACAACCAGTCCATTTACGAAAAATATCCGGGCAGAGTCCTTGTCTGCAGGAACGAATCCTGCGTTGAAATGAAATGATCAGTCACAGAAATGACCAAAAAAGAAAGATACAGCGGAATAGTATCCTGGTTCGAGGAGAATATGCCGGTCGCAGAGACAGAGCTGCATTACGGCAGCCCGTTCCAGCTCCTCGTCGCAGTGATTCTTTCAGCCCAATGTACGGACAAGAGGGTGAACCTGACCACTCCGGCGTTGTTCGAGGCCTATCCGACTCCGGAGAAAATGGCCGGTGCCGGCTATGAGGAACTGTTCCAGTACGTCAGAAGCATTTCCTATCCCAACAGCAAGACCAGGCATCTCATCGACATGGCCTGCCAGCTGCTCGAAAGATTCGGAGGTGAAGTGCCTTCCGGCATTGACGAACTGATGAGCCTTCCCGGAGTGGGAAGAAAGACTGCCAATGTCATTGCATCAATCATTTACGACAAGCCTGTCATTGCTGTTGACACCCACGTATTCAGGGTTTCTCACAGACTGGGGCTGTCTGACGGCAAGACCCCGGAGGCGGTGGAGAAGGAACTTGAAGCCAATATTTCCGCCGACAGAAGGGCCCGGGCCCACCATTGGCTGATCCTACTTGGAAGATACGTATGCACCGCCAGGAAACCAGCCTGCGTGGAGTGCGGATTGAAACAATGGTGCCGCGAATATATTTCAAACGAAAAGAATAAAGTCAATGGAAAAGAAACGAATCCTGGTCGTTGATGACGAGAAAGATATCTGCGACATTCTCAAGTATAATCTCGAGGCTGCCGGGTACGAGGCCGAGACTCGTTGCTCCGCAGAGGACGCATTGCTTCAAGGGCTCTCCGGCTTTGACCTTGTGCTCCTGGACGTGATGATGGAGGGAATCTCCGGTTTCCAGTTGGCGGAAATGATGGGCAAAAACCCTTCCACAGCATCCATTCCAATCATTTTCATAACTGCGAAGGACAAGGAGGAGGACGTAGTCAGAGGTCTGGAAGCCGGAGCCTACGACTATATCAGGAAGCCTTTCTCCGTCAAGGAGGTCGTGCTTAGGGCCGGTTCTGTTCTGCGCCGTTCGGCTCCGGCAGAGGATAGTGCGAATTATCTTTCCTACGGACCGCTGTCAATCGACACGGCAGGAAAGAAGGTTGTACTCGACGGAACCCCGATAGATTTGACAAAGAACGAGTTTGAAATCCTCTCCCTCCTCACAACCCACCCTGGCACGGTTTTCTCCCGCGACGAAATCCTGAAGAAAGTCTGGCCAGAGGACGTGATAGTAATCGGCAGGACTGTTGACGTGAATATCACCCATCTCCGCAAGAAACTTGGAGAAGCCGGGAAATGGATTTCCACCCGCCACGGCTACGGTTACTGTTTTGAAAAGAAATGAGTAAAAATTGTTCAGCACTCGGCCGCAGGCTGATGATTACGGTGACATTGCTGTTTATTTTGTTCGCCGGATTCTTCATCGTGTTCCAGTACAGCAGGGAGAGAAGTTACAAAATCAACCTGATTGACACCAAGTTGCAAGGGCTGAACAATGATATCCATATCCTTGCCTGCCATCAGGACACTTCAGGATACAGGGAAATAGCGGAGCGTGAGGACATCCGGGTCACCATCCTTGACACCTCCGGCCAAGTCCTTTATGACAATATGGCAAACCCCGGCGCAGAACTTCCTGACCATTCCGGAAGGGAAGAAGTTTGCCAGGCCTTGCAGACCGGCCACGGTTTCAGCCTTAAGAGGGAATCCCAGACATTGGGAGGACTCTGGCTGTACTCCGCCACCTCGTACCCGGAGGACGGAATCATTGTAAGAACATCGCACCGCTACGATGTAAATCTCACAAAAATGCTTGTGTCCGACAAGGGTTTCCTGTGGACGGCAATCCTGCTCTCCGTTGTCCTACTCTTCATTTTTTACAGATATATCAGGCATATCAGCCTGAATATCAACAATCTGAAGAAATTTGCAGGATTGGCGGCATCCGGCCGGGACATCAGCAACTCCGACATTCCGTTCACCAATGATGAACTTGGCGAAATCTCATCGGAGATAGTCAATCTATATTCCAGGCTGCAGAACAGCGAGGATGACAAGACCCGTCTCAAGCGGCAACTTACCCAGAATGCAGCCCACGAACTCAGGACCCCGGTCAGCAGCATAAAGGGATTCATTGACACCATCATGGACAATCCGGACATGGACAGGGAGACAATGAAAAGTTTCCTCAGCAGGTGCAGCGCCCAATGCGAACGGCTCGGAAGACTGACTGATGACATCTGCACCTTGTCAAGAATCGAGGAGGCCGCAGCCTCTTTCGAGATGGAGACGATAGATATCCGGGAAATGCTTGACGAACTCGCAGCAGATGCCGGACAAAGATTGGAGAGCAGGAAGATGCAGTTGCTGATTCTTGTCAGCCCGGGCACCCTGGTTTACGGCAACCGCCATCTGGTCCAGTCGATTTTCTGCAATCTTCTCGACAATGCCATAGCCTACGCCGGAGAGGGCACGTCCGTCACTGTCCAGTGCAGGAAGCAGGACCGGGAATGGAACCATTTCATCTTCAATGACAATGGTTCAGGAGTGCCTGAGGAGAATATCGGACATCTTTTCGAGAGGTTCTACAGAGTGGACAAGGGCAGGTCAAGGAAGTCCGGTGGTACCGGCCTCGGACTGGCAATCGTCAAGAATGCAGTAATGCTGCACGGAGGCAGGATAAGTGTCAGAAACGGAGAGAGCGGTGGCTTGGAATTTGCATTCTCTCTCCCCCGCCCGAAAAATTGAACTCCATGGAATTTCTGATATTCTGCATAATAGCTGTCGCATTGGCTGAGATTTATGTCTGGTATGCCCACATCAGGCATCGCCGGACATTCTGGAAAATCATCTACTGGATACCTTACGCCACCCTGCTGGCAGCAATGATCTGGATGTCCTATTCGCAGATATCCATCTGGAAGATTTACACCCTCTCCGGCCTGGTCATCGCTTTCTTCGCCCCATTCACGGTATTCGCATTCTTCTCATTCATAGGAAATTGCATACACCGATACACGGGTCACGGCAGAAAGGCAGGGGTCGCAACAGGCATTGTCTGCGCAATGCTTACACTGGCAGCGGGAATAACCGGCCTCACATACGGCTGGCGGCATATAGTTGTGAAGGAGGTCAATATGGAATCGGAACGTCTGCCCGAGTCATTCCGCGGCTACCGCATAGCCCACATATCCGACCTTCACATCGGCACTTACAAATATGCGCCCGGGACCCTGGCGGAGATTGTGGACAAGGTCAATGCGCTTGAGCCGGACCTGATTGTCTTCACCGGGGATATCATAAACGTATTTCCCGAGGAAATCTGCCAGTTTATTGGAGATTTGGACAGGCTGGAGGCGAAGGACGGAGTCTATGCCATTATGGGCAACCACGACTACTGCGGATATGCACATTATTCCCCTGAGGACCAGGACAATGCAATACTGCGTCTCCAGGCTCTCGAGAAGGAGGCCGGGCTTGACCTCCTGCTGAACAGTCACGTAATAATCCACCGGGATGCCGACAGCCTGGCCCTCATAGGCATCGAGTATGCAGGCCAGCCCCAGTTCCCGGCGAAAGGTGACGTGGAACTCGCGACGAGGGGCCTTCCTGAAGGCATTTTCAGGATAATGCTGTCCCACGACCCGTCATTCTGGCATTCCGACATAATGCCCCGGGCCTCTGCGGACATCACCCTGTCGGGCCATACCCACGCAATGCAATGCAGGATAGGCCCATTCTCCCCCTCAATGTTCCTGTTCGACGAATGGGGCGGAGTCTATGAAGGCAACGGTGTGAAAATCAATGTCAACACAGGCACAGGCAGCAACATTCCATTCCGGATCGGGGCCTGGCCGGAGATTGACATTGTCACATTGGACCGCCCTGCCCCATTGAAAAAATGACAGCCCGGTGAGGCCGCAACATTATCTTAACAATTCCTAAATATCAGCCTAATATCATTTCCGGATATTTGCCATGGAAATTTTATATCTATGGACAACATATATCTGGGATTCACAATCTTCCTCTTCGTTCTGGCCATATTCGACCTGATTTCAGGCGTGAGCAATGATGCTGTAAACTTCCTGAACTCGGCAATTGGCGCACGTGTGGCAACATTCAAGACAATTATCATAGTAGCCGCAGCCGGAGTATTCCTCGGCGCCTCGATGAGCAACGGAATGATGGAAGTAGCAAGGCATGGAGTATTCCACCCGTCATTCTTCTCATTCAGGGAGGTGATGTTCATATTCCTCGCGGTAATGATATCCGATGTAATCCTGCTGGATGTATTCAACACCCTGGGACTGCCTACTTCCACCACTGTATCGATGGTATTCGAGCTGCTCGGAGGCACATTCGCAATGGCCCTCGTCAAATCCTACTCGGAATCGGGAGTAAATATGCTGGAAATGATGAACACCGGGAAGGCATTGTCAATGATAATGGCAATCTTCGTCTCCGTGGCAATCGCTTTCTTCTTCGGAGCCGTTGTACAGTATATTGCCAGGCTGATTTTCTCATTCTCCTACAAAGGCCCCGGCCTGAAATGGAAAATCGGAATCACGGGTGGCATTGCCGCGACTGCACTGATATGGTTCATGCTCATAAAGGGACTTAAGAACGTAGCGTTCATCAGCCCCGGGACACTCGGATGGATCCATTCGCACGGATGGATTATCTGCCTCTGCTGCGTGGTAGTCACAGGCATCATCTCGCACATACTTTATCTATTGAAAATCAATGTATTCAAGGTACTGGTCCTGCTGGGCACATTCGCATTGGCAATGGCCTTCGCCGGCAACGACCTGGTCAATTTCATCGGTGTGCCTCTCGCCGGCCTTGACGCATTCAGGGACTACACGGCCAATGGCGGCGGGGATCCATCCGGCTTCATGATGTCCTCCCTGGATGGCCCGGCCTCCACTTCCCCGCTCATACTCATTGCCGCAGGAGCAATCATGGTGATTTCCCTCGCCACATCGAAGAAGGCTTTCAATGTTGTCAACACGTCCGTAGGCCTTTCCAAGCAGGGAGACGGAGACGAGATGTTCGGTTCGTCAAGGGTAGCCAGGGTATTGGTAAGGGCCGCCATCAATGCCGGCAATGTCATCTCAGGCTTTATCCCGGAAAGATTCAGGAATTG
>JBJEBP010000297.1:0-6118 GCA_051870135.1 Candidatus Cryptobacteroides sp.
TATGAGAAAAGCGGTTCAGGCTCCTCCATTACATTGGAGTATGCCTACGACGACTGGGTTATCTACAATATGGCCCGCCGTGCCGGCAATGACAGCATTGCCACACAGTACCGCCAGAGGGCATTGAACTACCGTAATGTCTTCGACCCGGAATGCGGATTCGCAAGGGCGAGGATGGCGGACGGCAGCTGGAAGGAGGATTTCAATCTCTACTCAACCCACGGACAGGGCTTCATTGAGGGCAACTCCTGGAACTACTCGATGTATGTTCCGCACGATCCTGCCGGCCTCATTGACCTGATGGGCGGGGACAAGGAGTTCATCTCGAGGCTTGACCGTCTCTTCACCGAGCATCTTGACGACAAATATTTCGCTGAGACTGAGGATGTTACACGGGAGGGAATCCTTGGAATGTACGTCCACGGCAATGAGCCGAGCCACCACGTTCCTTACCTCTATATGTGGACTTCCAGCCCTTGGAAGACCCAGCATTGGGTGAGGGAGATAATGGACAGGATGTACCGTCCGGAAATCAACGGCCTCTGCGGCAATGATGATTGCGGCCAGATGTCGGCCTGGTACATTTTCTCGGCAATGGGATTCTATCCTGTATGCCCGGGTTCGGACCAGTTCGTCATCGGAGCGCCATACTTCCCGTATATGAAGATCAATCTTGAGAACGGCAAGACCATTGAGATAAAGGCCGACGGGGTTTCGTCCGACAGGAGATATGTCCACGGCATAAAACTCAATGGGAAGGAGCACAGCCGGGCTTTCTTCACTTACGATGATCTCAAGGACGGGGCCGTTATAGAGTTTACGATGAAATCCACTCCGGACAAGAGACGCAAGTATAAGGACGAGGATAAACCTTATTCCCTGACTAATGACACATTGTAGTATACTATGAATTTCTTCTTTGCGAAGGCGGCGATGCTGGTGATAGCATTCGCCGCCCTTGTCCAGTCAGCTAGTGCTGAGGACAAAAACCTGAAAATCAATTATGTAAATCCGCTTGTGGGTACGGCCGGCTACGGCAATGTCTATCCGGGTGCGCAGATTCCTTTCGGAGGCATCCAGATCAGCCCGGATACTGACAGGGACTTCTATGACGCGGCCGCCGGCTACAAATACGACCACGGAACCCTGCTTGGATTCTCATTGACCCATCTCAGCGGAACCGGCATTCCGGACCTCGGGGACTTCCTTTTCATGCCGGGTACTGGCGAAATCCATCTCGACCCCGGCACTCACGAGAATCCGGACAATGGATACCGCTCCAGATACAGTCACGATGAAGAATGGTGCTCGCCGAACTACTATGCCGTGAACCTCCAGGACTACGGGGTGAAGGCCGAGATGACCTCATCCCTGCACAGCGGCATTCTCCGTTTCACCTATCCTGAGGCGGAGGACTCTTTCATTCTCATTGACATGGATCATACTCTCTGGTGGGACTGTGCCTGGGCAAATATCCGGGTTGAGGATGAACACACATTGACCGGATACAAACTTGTCAAAGGCTGGGGACCGGAGCGTCACATCTATTTCACGGCGGAGTTCTCCAAGCCGATTGAGGATTTCGGCATAATGCAGGACGGCGGGCTGGTACATTACAATACCAAGCGTTTCCGCAGCAGCAGGGAGGCCTGGGGCAAGAATCTCAAGTTCTGGCTCAAGTTCCCGACCTCTGAAAATGAGCAGGTTACGGTGAAGGTGGCCGTGTCTTCCGTCGATGCCGAGGGGGCCAGGGGAAATATCCGGGAAATCGCCGGCCTTGACTTCGACCAGGTCCGCCGGGCCGGAGAAAGAAAATGGGAGAAGGAACTTTCCCGTTTCAATGTCGAGGGTACCCGGGAGCAGAAGGAGACCTTCTACACCTCCGCATACAGATGCTTCCTCTGCCCATTCGTGTTCCAGGATGCTGACGGAAGGTTCCGCAGGCTGGACAAGAGCATCGGCAGGGCCGAAGGCTTTACAAACTATACAACTTTCTCATTGTGGGATACTTACAGGGCATTTCACCCGCTTCACAACCTCGTCCGTCCGGACGTGAGCGCCGACCTTGCATCCTCAATGCTGGAGCATTATGACAGGAGCGTCGAGAAAATGCTGCCGATATGGTCGTTCTACGGCAATGAGACCTGGTGCATGATAGGCTACCACGCAGTTTCCGTGCTGGCCGACATGATAGTCAAGCAGATACCGGGCATTGACTATGAGCGGGCCTTCGAGGCGATGAAGACCACGGCCACGAACAGGCATTACGACTGCCTGCCGGAGTACTGCGAGCTTGGCTACGTGCCTTTCGACAAGGAGGCCGAGTCGGTTTCAAAGACATTGGAGTATGCCTATGACGACTATTGCATTGCCCAGGCGGCGAAGGCACTGGGTCGTGAAGACGATTATAACTACTTCATACATAGGTCATTGTCCTATCGCAACCTGCTTGACCCGGAGACCGGTTTCATGAGGGGCAGGGACAGCGAGGGCAATTGGCGCACGCCATTCTCCCCGATTGCCTACCAGGGTCCCGGCTCGGTCAACGGCTGGGGTGACATCACTGAGGGCTTCACTCTCCAGTACACCTGGTACGTGCCTCACAACGTGGCCGACCACATTGACCTTGTGGGTCGCAAACTTTATGAGGCCCGCCTGGACTCATTGTTCGCAGTGGAACTTCCGGAGGATATTCCGGGAGCACACGACATCTGGGGCCGCATCGGAGGCTATTGGCACGGCAATGAGCCTTGTCACGGGGTGACCTATCTCTACAACTACATCGGCCAGCCTTGGAAATGCCAGAAATGGGTACGCTATGTCGCAGACAATTTCTACGGCAACCAGCCGGGTTCCCTGAGCGGCAATGATGACTGCGGCCAGATGTCCGCCTGGTATATCTTCAATGCCCTCGGATTCTACCCTACAGCCCCTTCCAGCAATGTTTACAACCTTGGCTCACCGACGGTCCAGGCAGCGGAGATGAGGCTTTTCAACGGCAGGAGCATCAAGATGACCACCGAGAATTGGTCCAAGGCCAATGTCTATGTGAAGAAAGTCTATCTCAACGGCAAACTTCTCGACCGCTCCTGGATAAGCTATGCCGATATCAGGGACGGGGCCGAGCTGCATTTCGTGATGAGTTCCAAGCCGGAGAAGCACCGCGCGGTGTCTGCGGGGGCCATTCCTCCGTCCCTTCCTCTTGGCATTGACTATGCCGGGGGAGATGTCAAGGATGAATGGAAGGACTTCGTATATCCTGAAGTAAGGTTCTCCTCGCTCAATCCGGAGACCAGGGGAGCGCAGCTGTATTCAAAGTTAGTCCCTGACCCTGAGTCGTTTATAAAGGAACATTGCCGCAAGGTGGCTGAGATTCTCTTCTATTCGGCTTCTGACCCGATGAACCATGTCGGCCGGATCAACTATATTCTCAAGGACTATGACGGTATATCAGCCAAGGCCGGCAATCCTGATGAGACAACTGTGTATTTCAGTACCCGTCACGTTGAAAAATCTGCGGCTCAGTCAATGTTCAAGCTGGATTATGAGACCCGTGGGGTTCTCTTCCACGAACTTGTACACGCCTATCAGTTCGAGCCAAAAGGTATCGGGACATATTCCACCAACAAGGAGTTCTGGGCCTGCATTGAGGGCCTTGCGGACGCAGTGAGGGCGCAGGCGGGATACTTTGACATTGCCGATAGGCGCAGACCCGGAGGAAACTGGCTGGACGGCTACCAGACCACCGGCTTCTTCATCCAATGGCTAACGACCAAGGATCCTGACGCAATCCGCAAGTTCCACCAGTCCGTAAGGGATCTGGAAGTCTGGAGTTTCGACGGTGCAATGAAGTATATCTTCGGAAAGAATGCCTCAATCCAGGGACTCTGGGACGAGTATCAGGCCTTCCTCAAGGCGTGATCAGAAGGGGTAGGCGACATATTGCAATGTCTTGCTGACATTGTTGTATTTGGTGCGGTTTTTCTGGGCGACTGTCTGGGGATTCCGCACCAATGGATTTGGCAGTACGCAGACGATTCTCACGGCCTGGTCTCCTGTCAATTTGGAGGCGGAGCAGTGGAAGTATTTCTTTGCCGCCGCTTCCACTCCATATAGCCCCTTCCCGGTTTCTGCGATATTGAGATAAACTTCCATGATGCGTTTTTTGCCCCAGATAAGTTCAACCAGGAAGGTGTAATAAGCCTCAACGCCTTTCCTGAGCCAGGTTCTTGAACCGAATGTGAAGCAGTTCTTTGCCACCTGCTGGGAAACGGTGCTGCATCCGCGGATTTTCTTTCCTTTGCTTTCGTGTTCATCCATCATTTTGCCAAGTTCCTCGAAATCAAAGCCGTGATGGGTCATGAACCTTCCGTCCTCCGAGGCAATCACCGCCCTTACCATCACAGGGGCAATATTGTCAATATCGACCCATTCCCGTTGGTTCCTGAAGCCCTTCTGGTAACGATACTCAATGCTGCGTTTCAGCATCAGCGGAGTCCATCTGACCGGAACGAACTTGTACAGCGTCACCCACATCAATGACAGCAGTACGAGGCCTGCCGGCACGTACAGGAACAATATCTTCGATATCCGTTTTATTCTGCCCTTGATTTTCATACATTTGAATAATGCGCCAAATTTAGTGAATTTCGAATAATAACCAGCATTATCTTATGCATATCTTTCCTGGAGTCTATCTTAAATTCAAATAGGATTTGCCGAAAAGAATGTGTAGATTTGTAAGACAACAGTTAATGACGCATTGATATGGAACAGATCAGGCAGATACCTTACGGAGTGTCCGACTTCCGGTCGGTTAGGGAGCGTGGACTTTACTATGTGGACAAGACAATGTACCTTCCGGTGCTGGAAGGTCAGTCGGATACCTTGATATTCATCCGTCCGCGCAGATTCGGCAAGAGTCTGTTCATCAATATGATGCGCCTCTACTATGACAAGCTGGAGGCGGGAAACTTCGAGAAACTGTTCGGGAACCTTTGGATTGGCCAGCATCCTACGCCGCTGCGTAACAGATATCAGGTGCTATATCTGGATTTTTCACGTGTGGGCGGCAATATTGACACACTTCAGGAGGATTTCAATGATTATTGCAATGCCCAGTTGAGCAGCTTCATGGATGCGTACCGGGAGGATTATCCTCCGTCGCAGGTGGCTGAATTCTTCGAGAGCAAGAGTGCCAGGACAAGATTCAGCATACTCCGAAATATGGCGGAGAGAAAGCAGATACCGCTCTACCTTTTCATTGATGAGTACGACAATTTCACGAACGTCGTCCTGAACGAGCAGGGCGAGGAGATATATCACCAGCTGACGCACGCCAGCGGCTTCTACAGGGATATCTTCAAGCTCTTCAAGGGAATGTTCGAACGGATATTCCTGACCGGAGTAAGCCCCGTGATCCTGGACGACCTGACCAGCGGCTTCAACATAGGCTGGAATGCTTCGACCCAGCCGGAGCTGGACAAGATGCTGGGCTTCTCGACGACCGACGTGCGGGAGATGTTCACCTACTACAAGAGCGTGGGGATGCTTCCGGCGGAGAGCGACGTGGAGGAGATGATAGAGGATATGCGCCCTTGGTATGACAACTACTGCTTCGCAAAGGAATGCCTGACCGATGGTAACCGTGTATTCAACTGCGACATGGTCCTGTACTATCTGCGGAACTATGTGAACTATCACCACGCTCCGGAGAACATGCTCGATCCGAACACGAAGACCGACTACAGCAAGCTGAAGAAGCTCATCCAGCTCGACAGGCTGGACGGTGACAGGAAGGGCGTACTGATGCAGGTCATAGAGGAGGGCCAGATCCTGGCGGACCTCTACACGTCCTTCTCGGCTATGGAAATGACTGACCCTGAGGTGTTTCCTAGCCTGCTGTTCTACTATGGAATGCTGACCATCAAGGGAAGCCGTGGCAGCCGACTCATTCTTGGCATTCCGAACAACAATGTCCGCAAGCAATATTATTCGTATCTGCTTGAGAATTACGAACATACCAATGTAAGGATCAGCCGCCTGCGTGACGCATTCGACGCAATGGCCTTCGACGGCCAGTGGCGCGAGGGTCTCCAGTACATGGCCGACTGTTACA
>JBJEBP010000298.1:0-6118 GCA_051870135.1 Candidatus Cryptobacteroides sp.
ACCCTCCCTCAAAATCAGGTGGTTAGATCTCTATTAGCTGCAATGTGGGTTAAGATTATTCTTGGAGGCACCGGACAGACTGCCCAAAAGCCCGTCTGTCGTCGTCCGCCGGGACGACGCTGTCACTTCTGTCGAAGTGGAGGTCGTACGCGTACGTGCCATTAGGAGATACCGACCAAAAGTAGCCGCAGCTGCCGACACCGTAGAGGCTCCCACTGCTGCTGCCGCGATAACCGGACGCAGGATACCAAATTGGCCCTGAAGAGCCTAAATTATTGTCTGTCTTGGAGAAGTCCATGCCTTTGTAAGTTGAATTCCAATTGGATGATGTTGTCCAATAACTGCTTGTACCGAATGCTGTAGCCCAGACTCCGTTGCTTCCGCCATTTGGGACGCGCCAACCTACCGGACAGGGGTCGTAGATGGTTTTGGAAGACTGCCATCGAGTGTTGTCTGTTGAACTGTCTCCTGTGTAATACCAATCATAATTGTTGCTGTTGTATGAAATGAACGTTGTAGGATGTGCGATGGTATAGGATATTGTTCCAATGCTGGCTGACGAGCCGACAGGTGACGGCCAAGTTATAGTTGATTTGGCTTCTGTACTGCTGCTGATGGAAGATGAACTGAGGAATGGGTCTTTTCTACCCCATTGATACAGAAGCCCAAGTGCTCCGACATCACCCGGGGTGGCAGATGTGGCTCCAAGATTGCGGTCCATGATTACGCCTGCATTATTGTTATATGTCTGCCCAAGTGGAGTATCTGTCAGCCAGATATGCCATGACCAGAGGATATTGCCACTTGCATCCTTGGCTGCGATGACAGCATTGCCCTTGGAAGAACTTGATGTGAAATAGATATATCCGTCTTGGTACATAGCATAAGGAATCAAGTTCCCTTGACTTGGGATAGTAGATGTCCCTAATGATTCCCAAAGGACTTCGCAGGAGGCGACATTTCCGACAGATGTAGAACTATTGCCGTTTACCGTCTTGAATTTGTATTTTCCGCCAGAAGATACAATATAGCAGTTTGCACTTTCGGGGGATGACAAGTCAGTGGCTGATGAATAGTCTACTTCTGTTCTGAAGAATTTCAACTCTCCGTATGCTGTTCCGATGGAATTTGTAGCATAAGAGCAAACATAATAACTCGTATTAGGAATCAAATCCGTAATCGAACTTGAAAAGCTGCCTATCCCTGAAGAATTAACGGTCTTGGTGGGCATTGATACCGTAAGATAAGCTGAAGTGCCCCAAATAACGCCACGCTGCGTCACGAATGCTCCTCCATCGTTTGTTACGGTGCCTCCACAAGTAGCTGCGCAATCTGATACTCCGCTGATGGCAGCAGTGGTCACGAATGGGCGAGTGCAGACGTTGAATTGCTCCGCATTTCCATAAACCGTCACGTCAGTATCCGTAAAGTACTGACATATATAGTATTGCTTGCCCAATTCCAAATCTGGCAATTCAAATTTGACAGGTTTGCCGTCTGTCGGGAAGGTCAGTTCCTTGGCCGTTCCGGAAGTCTTCAGATTTGCAGATGTTCCCCACAGGATGCCGTAGTTTGTCACATTGACACCCTCTGCAACTGAACAAGAGGTTGAGAAGGAAGTAACACCGGACTCCCGGTTGTACGATTCAACGTTCACAGAGCCGAATGTGACAAAGTTCTGAAGAGCGATACTTATGGTCTTTATGTCAGAGAATATTTCTGTTCTTCCATTGGAGATATAGGAGCAGACATAGTAGTTGCGGTTGTAGCGAAGGGTCATCTCGATGGTAAAGGTGTCGCCCTTCAACTTTGAATGGTATTTTGCAGCGTCCTTCATTGAAGCATTGTCTGAGATATAGAAGCCGCAGTCGTGCACGAGAGGTGTTGGTGTTATGCCTTTCAGTACGAATACCAAACCTTCTTTGTTCTCCACTTCGACCGGCTCCAATGACGGAATGGTAGGTTCCAATGATGGGACTTCTTCCTCGCAACTGGAGAGAAGGATGGCTGAGAGTGCCAGAGATACGAGTATGTGTATTTGTTTCATTGTCTGAAAGATAGGTTTAACATGTAGGGCTCTTCGTGTGCTTCGCTTGTTATTGTTTTATGCACCTGACAGATCTCCCGCTAGCCATATCGTTGTAGCCCATCGGATAGACGTTGCTATTGTCAACGATGTAGAAGTAAAGGCCATACGCATACTTGCCATAAGGCGATGCTGACCAATAGAAGCCACTGGTGCCGACACCGCCGAGACTCCCATTGCTGTAGCTGCGATAACCGGACGCTGGATACCAGATTGGACCGGAATGGCCTAAATATCTGTCACCCTTGGATAAGTCCATTCCTTTATTTGTGGAATCCCAACTGTATTCTGAACTCCAACCATTGCTCGCATTGAAAGCCTTTGACCAGACCCCACTGCTTCCTCCATCAGGTACACGCCAGCCGGCAGGGCAAGGGTCGTAGATGGTCTTGGAAGAAAGCCAACGGGTGTCATCTGTTGCATTGTTTCCGGTGAAGTACCAATCACGATTGTTATCATCACCTTTTATGAACGTAGTGGGATGTGTGGTGGCATAGGAAATTGTTCCGATACCTGTTGATGAAGGCATTGGTGTCGGCCAGATGATGGTAGATTCTGGTTCTGTATTGCTACTTATTGACGATGAACCGAGGAAAGGATCTTTTCGTCCCCATTGATACAGAAGCCCGAGAGCACCGACCTCGCCCGGGGTTGATGAAGTGGCTCCAAGGTTGCGGTCCATCATAATGCCCACGTTGTTATTATATATCTGCCCATTTGGGGTGTCTGTTAGCCATATGTGCCAGGACCACAGAATTGTTCCGCTGGCGTCTTTGACAGCAATGACGGCATTGCCTTTTTGATAATTCGGATTGGTTTCGAAAATGACAGTCTTTACAGTTTTGCCAGTCAATGATACCGACTTAATCAATGATCCTTTGGTAATAGTTCTGGATGTCCCGTAACTTTCCCAGAGGACTTCCGCAGATGCTGCATTTCCTACTGACGTTATGCTGTTCCCCTTTACAGTACTAAATGAATATCTGCCGGGAAAAGGAATGATAAAAGCATTGGCAGAGGGGAGTTCATCTGCCCAAGAAGAGTTTCCCGAAACGATGATATCCCTGATATCAGAGCATATTTCCGTACGTCCATTGGAAACATAGGCGCAGACATAATATTTTTTCCCCTCACCTATCAGTGTTATATTGGATGAAAATGAATTACCTGACAGTGTTGAGCGATATTTCTTGGAATCTAGCATTGTAGCTTTTTCGGAACAATAGAAGCCGCATTCGCTTACCTTGTCAGAAAATACGCTCGTACTGAATTTATAGGTATATGGTTCGGTCATTGTTGCATAGATATTCCCGAATGTTGGCATAATATGTTGCTCTACACTTATCTTCTCACATCCTGCTAGAGGGATGACAAGGAGTAAAATGATGAAGAATAACTTTTTCATTGTCTGAAAGATAAGGTTAATATATAGATCTCTCCACGCGCTTCGGTTGGTCGGGATGACAGCGGTAATCTAGAATATCACTCCGATGCCAAGATCGAGAGAGATGGTCTTGAACTTTATCGAGGAGATTCCGGCGGAGAGGGCTATCGGGCCGGCTTTGACCACGAGGCCGGTTTCGAGGGTCAATCCCGACTTGGACAGGTCCTCTATCAGACCCCAGTCACCGGAGACATCTTCATAAACACAGTTTTTATAGCCATAGCCGGCTCCTGCATAGGGGTATATGACCTTGTGCGCCTTGAAAAGCGCTCCGGCAGTGACCTTCATGGTCTGATTTTTCCCCTTACCAGTCGTCCACAAATATCCACCACCATCAATCGCTCCGGATTTGTCAGCCACGAATGCTTCTTTAGTGAAACTGAAATTGCTCTGGAAACGGGCATATCCGCCCGCTTTTTTCACCACTCCTGCCATAAGACCGAAGGACCGTGGTGACAGAGGAGAAATAGTTGCCGTCAACACTGTCTTGAGTGTATGCTTTTCAGGAACAGCTTTCAGTGGCGTAACTTTTTCAGGAACGGATTCTGCGAGGATAGTTTTATTCAAAACATTGATTCTGAAGCGGATATCCTTTCCTGCCAATTGCTCCTTCTGCTTGCTTATGTCGTATCTTATTTGCTTTGGCCCTGGTTCGAGGATGATTCCTACGTCTCCGGAGAAATATGTCTTTCCCTTGAAGGGCTTGCCGTCAACAATCATCGTCACGCCAATCTTGCAGTACTTAACTTGCTCTCCAAAATAGATTCCATAGTCAATGATAATTTCATCATTTCCCATTGAGACCTTTGTCTCGCCCAAGGTTATTTCGCCCTGTCTAGGGGATGAAATAACCTGCGAATGTGAGATTGCGGCAAACGAGAACAAAAGCAAGAAGGCCAATAATATTTTTGTCTTCATCATACAAGCTATTTTATAATCTCAACGACGAAATTGCTGTCACCATAGAATTGAGGAGTCTGTGCCCCGTCACTTTCCTTGTTGACCTGCTCGGTAACGAACTCCACCAGCTCGGACATCTCGACCCGGCCGTTGCCGTCCTTGTCGGCATCGCCCTGCAGACCGGTGGCTATGAAGTAGGTGAAAAGCCCGGAACGTGACTTGTCATATCCCAAGGATGCCTGGTCTCCCCGTGAAGAGGTGAAAACCCTGAAATTCGGATTGTTCAGCCAAGGCTGCTCCATCTCCTCCGGGTCAATCATCACAAGTTTCTGGTTGGCAATCGACTTGGTGGCATATGCCTCGCTCCTGCGGGAACCGCCGCTGAAGCAGGCATCTAGGATGACTGTGACTGACTTGGCGTTGAGGCTGCCAAGGTCAGCGTATAGCTTGTTCAGGCTGAAGCCCTCATCCCTAATCCATTCCTTGCCTACATCATAAGGGATGAGGTAAATGTCTTTCCGTCCATCAGTGCCTTCTGTCGGTACTCCGTGGCCTGAATAGTAAACGAACAAGTCTGTCTTGCCTGGAACAACCATCGAGGCAAGCTTGCCTCTTGAAGGGTCAAATGTTCTCTTAAGCTCCATGTTGGTAACCTGTTCATTTGTCATTTGGTGCACATTGCCGACACCGAGGGCTTTTTTGAAATAATCTGCCATAACGACCGCATCACGCTCTGCATAAGGAGCGGTAGGGAGATTCCTGTCCAAATACTCCTCTGTTCCGATTACAACCGCCACAGCATCAGGGAATAGCGGCTGTCCTTGAGGAACGACCATTATGTCCTTGGTTTTTGCTCCTATGGTAACACGGGCATCCTCTGAATACACTTTTGTCCCGAGAGACGCAAGCAGTTTCTCCCTGTTGCCCTCAACCTTCACGATTTCCGGTTTTACCGCAGCCTCGTCAAAAGGAATAGGAATCTGCTGGGAGATAATGTCTCCGAACCCCATCTTTTCCCTTACGGTCAGGTAGATAGGGACATATCCGCCCTTGTGCACATAGCGGGCATTCGGGGAAAGGCGGAAGCTGATTTCACAGGTCTGGCCCACGAGCAGCTCATCGAGACTTCCGCTGATGGTGCCGGCCACACCTGAACGGGTCAGGAAATTGATGTTCGGGTCCTTGGAGGTGACTGTGTAGGTGATGCCCTCTGCCCGTCCGTCCCCGATATTCTGAATCATTACAGCCGCCCTCACCACATCGAGATTCTGCAACTTGTTGTCCGGATTTCCGTTGGCGGCACGCAAGTCCTTGCCGGAGTCTGTGATGTCTACACCGTTCAATTGGAGTCTGGCCTTCTGGTATGCGAAGGTGGAAAGTTCAAGATATGCGTCAATGTCATAGCCCATAGGCTCGGAGACCTTGATTGCAAATTTTGTATTGCCTGTAGGCACATCAATTCCGGCTGACATCGGAATCTCGATTTTTGAGGAACCGTCTTTGTCAATCTGTGTGGTAAAGGCCGTTTGTTCCATAATGATGCCTTTGGCATTGCCAACAGGATTGACGGTTATCTTCACGTCATTAGCTCTGCCTCCATGGTTGGTTATGGTCAGGCAGAGCTTGCCCTTTTCTTCGGCTTCGAGGATGTTGTCATTGTTTGAATCTATAAACTTGACATCCATTCT
>JBJEBP010000299.1:0-6012 GCA_051870135.1 Candidatus Cryptobacteroides sp.
TGATTAATTCGAGGACGGCATACGAGATGAATATAGAAGATTTTGCCGCCGCGATACCGATGAAACTGAGCTATATAATCATGGATGCATGCCTGATGGGCGGGGTTGAGGTGGCCTATGCATTGAGGGAAAAAACCCGTTATCTGGTATTCTCCCAGACAGAGGTCCTGGCGGACGGGCTCCTCGACTATCCGACAATTGCTTCAAGGCTGTTCCGTACAGGAGGGGCTGACCTGGAGGGCTTGTGTGAGGACTCATACGCCCATTATTCCTCCAAGACGGGCCAGGAGCAGTCTCTCACCATATCATTGGTGGATACGGACGGGCTTGGGAGGCTTGCTGAGGTCTGCTCTGTCCTTTTCGACAATTACCGTTCTGAAATCAGCGATGTGTCAATGTACGATGTCCAGCAATACTA
The DNA here is from genome assembly GCA_051870135.1 of Candidatus Cryptobacteroides sp. Taxonomy (GTDB): domain Bacteria; phylum Bacteroidota; class Bacteroidia; order Bacteroidales; family UBA932; genus Cryptobacteroides. The sequence continues at coordinate 419 of JBJEBP010000299.1, forward strand.
CAGATATTCGAAAAAATGGTATTTTGACATTGAGGATATTCTGGTGAAGTCCGGAGTCCCGGACTCAGCTCTCGCGGATTTCAGGGAGGCACTTTCGTCCTGCGTGGTATATAAAGCAGCAACCCCGAGGTTCCTGTCAATCGACATCAACGCTTTCTCGGGGTTGAGCATGTATCTGCCGTGTGCTGATGCGAACACGGATTTGCGGAATTTCTACCGCAGTCTTTCGTGGAACCGGGCTACTGGCCTGCTGAAGTAATGCGGTTAGAGAATCTGGGCGCTGTGGTTCTTGGTGTCCACCTTCTCGATTATCCTTTCCACAACGCCTTCAGCATTGATAATGAAGGTTTTCCTGAGGGTGCCGACGCAGATTTTTCCGCACATTTTCTTCTCTCCCCAGGCTCCGAACGCCTTAAGCATTTCCGTGCTCTTGTCCGAGAGCAATGTGAAAGGAAGCTGATACTTTTCAATGAATTTCCTGTGCGAGGCATCGCTGTCCTTGCTGACCCCGATTACCCTGTAACCGGCAGCCGCAAGAGCCTCAATGTTGTCCCTGAGGTTGCAGGCTTCGGCAGTGCAGCCCGGAGTGCTGTCCTTCGGGTAGAAATAAAGCACAGTCTTCTTTCCAATCAGGTCTTCTGATGTAAATGTCTTTCCGTCCTGGTCAATGACCGAGAATGCCGGAATCTTGTCTCCTTCTTTAAGCATATATAGTTAGATTAAAAGTCCAATGATCCTGAAAGCCAGGAATGCGCATACCCAGGCCAGTACGAGCGAATTGATGACCACGAAGCCGGCCCATCTTGCCCCAACCTCCTTCCTCAATGTGGATACGGTGGCCACGCACGGGAAGTAGAGTAGGACGAAGAGCATGAAGGCCCAGCTGGTTGCGGGGGTAAATATTTTCTCCTCACGCAGCATTGTCGCCAGATTAGCATCCTCGGATGAATGGTAGAGTATTCCCATTGTGCTGACAATTGCCTCCTTGGCCGGAAGACCGGTGAGCAGGCTGACATTCATTTTCCAGTCAAATCCCAAAGGCTCCATTACAGGGGAGACTGCCTTGCCCACCATTGCGAGATATGACTCCTCCGGGTTGGCACCGTTCTCCGTCCTGTCGGCAGGGAAGTATTCCAGGGCCCAGATAATCACCGAGGCTGCCAGAATTACAGTGGAAATCTTCTTGAGATAATCGGAAACCCTCTCCCAGATATGCATGCCCGTGTTTCTCCACGTCGGCTTTCGGAATGGAGGAAGGACTGACACATAGTCCTCGTCCTGCATCCGGAACCATTTTGTATGTTTCATGATGAATGCGAAGAGGATGGACAGAAAAATGCCGATGGCATACAGGCCAACCATCACCAGGGCCTTGTATCTGGCGAAAAATGCCGATACGAACAGGAGATAGACCGGAAGCCGGGCGCTGCAGCTCATGAACGGAATCATCAGCATTGTCAATGTGCGGTCCCTTTTGTTCTCGATTTGCTTGGCTGCCATTATCGCCGGGACATTGCAGCCGAAGCCTATGAGCATCGGGATGAAAGAACGGCCGTGAAGGCCGACCAGGTGCATTATCTTGTCCATCAGGAAGGCCGCCCTGGACATATATCCCGTATCTTCGAGAATGGACAGGAAGAAGAACAGGATGATAATGTTCGGCAGGAATGCCAGTACGGAGCCCACGCCCTGGATAATGCCGTCTGTGAGCATGCTGGTGAACCATCCCGGACTCATTATGCCGCCCAGCCAGGTGCAGAGGGCATTGACACCGGACTCAATCCATCCCTGGGGGTAGGCACCGAGGACAAATGTGCATTGGAATACGGCAAGGAGAATCAATATCATCAGGGGGAAGCCGAGCCATTTGCTGGTCAGGAGGGCATCAATCCTCATCGTGAAGGTGTGGTCGGAACTGTCTCCGCCGTGGGATACGGTTTCCTGCAGGGCACCTACCACGAAACCCCGTCTTGCCTTTGCCACCAGGACTTCGGACTGCTCTCCGAACTCCCGCTCCAGTCCGTCGTGAGCCCTCTTCGCGACTTTCAGGACCTCCTCCGCATTGGGGAGAGAATTCACATACGGCATAATGTAGTCCTGGTGCTCAAGCAGTCGGACTGCCACATAGCGTTCCGAGAAATGCAGCCACTCCTCATGGCCTTTGTGAATTGCGGCGGAAATTTTCGCTATTGCCTCCTCAATGTCCTGTCCGTATGGGACGCTGACTGTTCTCTCGTATGGCTCCCTGAAACTGTCGGCAATCTTGCCGATCAAGGTCATCTCTGCCAGTCCGTCATCAGGTTCGAAGGTGATTACTGGCATTCCGAGCATGCGGGAGAGCTGCTTTGTGTCGAGGGAATGGCCTGTTGCGAGAAACTTGCTGTAGTTTTTTACGACAAGGATAACCTTGATATCCATATCGTTGAGCTTTGTGACCGGATACAGGGTATCCTCAAGATGCAACGCATCCACGATGTGGATGACGATGTCCGACGGGGTATCAAGTATGGAGGAGATTTCGGGGAGTACATTGAACCTTACCGAAAATCCGTTGCCTGATACGGTCTTGCCGGAAATACTGCTTCCGGCTCCTGTCACAGCTGCCCTGATGCATCGTGAAACACCCTTTGATGCCATCAGAGGGCAACTGTGGCATTGTCCATTACATTCTAATGTGTTCATAACCACTGGGTTTTATAGTTTGTGCCGGCCTCATTCTCAGGAGTACCGGCAATATCTTACGGGCATTGCCCCGTTATTTTTCTTCGCTGGCTGTCACCTCATTGTAGCATTGGCGGCAGAGAGGCTCATACACGTCCTTCTCCCCGAGTACCACAAGTTTTTCACTCTTGGTAAGCCTGTGCGAGTGGTTTGCCAGGTTTCCGCAGCGCACGCAGATGGCGTGCACCTTCTGGACATCCTCGGCTATTGCCATCAGGGCAGGCATCGGTCCGAATGGCTTGCCTTTGTAATCCGTGTCAAGACCGGCAATGATGACTCTCTTCCCCTTGTTGGCCAATGTCTGGGCTATCTCAACGAGATTCTCCCCGAAGAACTGGGCTTCGTCAATGCCGATGACCTGGGTTTCGTCCGCTGCATCCAGCATTTCTTCCGCATTCCTGGCAGGCCTGCATGGAATGCTGTGGAGGTCGTGGGACACCACATCCATATCCGAGTATCTGGTATCTACTGCGGGCTTGAAAATTTCAATTTTCTGATTGGCGAACTGTGCTCTCTTGAGTCTTCTGATAAGTTCTTCGGTCTTGCCGGAAAACATTGAACCGCAAATCACTTCAATGCAGCCGCTTCTCTTGGTATTTTCTGAAAACATAGTTAATTTTGTACTCTTGCAATGCAGCCCGCCAAACTGTGGCGAACCGGCTTGCAAAGATAATAATTATTCAGGTTTATGGAGAACAACCGCAGGGAAAATTTTGAGGACCTCCTCAAGACCGTCGCTGACTTGAAATCAAGGTTGGACGAACTGGAAAGGAGGATAGAAGAATACGGGGCTGCCTTTGGGGACTCGTTGCAGATTCCTCTGCCAGAGGAGATTGCGTTTGAACACGAGGACTTTCTCGGAGATATGTCGGAACTTGTCACGGAAGGTGATGAGATAAGAATCAATGCTGATATCCGGGAGGATGCAGTGGCTTACGGGGCATCGGAGATGGCTGCCGGGCAGGATGTTGCAGAGCCTTTGGCCGAGCCTGGGACTGTAGAGGTGCCGGAGGCTGTAGCAGAACCCGAGCCGGAACCGGTTCAGGAGCCCGAGGCGGAAGACGAAGAACCATTCTCCCTTTTCGGGGAAATGTTCGGACCGGCCCCTGCGAAGAAGCCATCCAAGTCCAGGACACTCAATGATGCCAATGCCTCCAGGGCCTCAGGCGCAGTCATTGACCTCAAGGCAGACAAGCCGGCCTGGTCGGTGGATATGCCAGGTCCTGAAGTCAAGGATGTCCGCAGCGCCATCTCCCTCAATGACAGGGTAATGTTCATAGCAAGCCTCTTCCGTGAGGATTCAATGCTGTTCCAGGATGTTGTGGGCCATATCAACGGGATGTCCGACCTGGGCAAGGTCGTGGCCTATCTCCAGTCCACATTCCCTGAATGGGATATGAACTCCGATGCGGTTTACAGGTTCATGATGGCAGTGCGCCGCAAAATCAGGTAATTTCCATGCCGGGCATTCTCTACATAGTGCCGACACCTGTCGGCAATCTGGATGATATGACTTTCAGGGCCGTAAACGTGCTCAGGGAGGCGGATCTTGTGCTGGCCGAGGATACCAGGACAAGTTCTGTGCTGCTGAAGCATTTCGGCATTGAGGCCAGGCATCTCCAGTCTCATCACAAGTTCAATGAGCACCAGACTGTTCCTGTAATCAGGGACCGGATACTTTCCGGGCAGAATGTCGCATTGATAAGCGATGCGGGGACTCCGGGGATTTCGGACCCGGGCTTTCTGCTGGTTCGGGAGTGTGCGGCGGAAGGCATTGAAGTACAGACACTTCCGGGACCGACTGCCTGTATCCCGGCCATTGTGTCATCCGGCTTGCCTTGCGACAGGTTCTGTTTCGAGGGCTTTCTTCCGGTCAAGAAGGGCCGCCAGACCCTGCTGAAGGAACTGTCCACCGAGACCAGGACAATGATTTTCTACGAGTCGCCTTACCGCCTTGTGAAGACATTGGAGCAGATGGCCCAGTTCTTCGGACCGGAGAGGGAATGTTCTGTGGCCAGGGAGATATCCAAGATATACGAGGAGCATCGCAGGGGAAGCCTTGCTGATGTGGCCCAATGGTTCAGGGAGCACGAACCCAAGGGTGAGATTGTCCTGGTTGTAGCTGGGGCCGACGGACGCAGGAGGGGAGGAGATTCCCGGTCAAGCCGGGAATGACGGGAGTGTCAAGCCGGGAATGACGGAAGCGGAATGACGGAAACGCAGGCGCGGAGGGGACGGCGCAGGCGAATGACAATGTGAAATCCGGGCGGGTGACCAGGTGATTTATGACCCGGAACAATGAGGACGGCAAGTCTCCGTCCAAGTCTTTCATCATGGGGGCCGTGGCCCTTGCATTTCTGCTGATCGGCTACCAGACAGCCGTTTTCATTCATCGTGCAGCGACATTGAGGATACTTGCCGACACACCGGATACGGTTTATGTTGCGGTACCGCAAGTTCTACCCGTCGATAGTGGACAAACATCGTCCGGGATTCCGGGAGCGCAGGCTTCCACTCACTATGCACATAGTGGAGGCAGGTCTCAAACGAAGTCATCCCTCAATGCCGCAGGCTCCGGAAGTACAGCCGGCCATCGCAGGGAGGAAGTCAGGGAACGCTTTTCCGGACCCCGTTGCGAGAACTTCCGCTTTGACCCCAATACCGCCACTATTGACGAACTCAGGCGCCTGGGGTTTTCCCTAAGGCAGGCAGAGGCAATTGACAATTACCGGTCAAAGGGTGGCAGGTTCAGGAGGAAGTCGGACTTTGCCAAGTCGTACGTGGTCGAAGATTCGGTGTTCAGGCGGCTTGAACCCTACATTGACATACCTCTCGTGGACCTGAACACGGCTGATTCAGCGATGTTCGAAACG
>JBJEBP010000300.1:0-24317 GCA_051870135.1 Candidatus Cryptobacteroides sp.
GGCAAGAGCTCGGCGGTCATATCACTGTGCAAGGAGCTCACGAGGTTCGGCAAGGTGCTGTACGTGTCGCTCGAGGAAGGGTTCTCCCTGTCGTTCCAGAATACCCTGAGGAGATTCGACATGTATGCCTGCGGCAGCAAGTTCCAGGTGCTGGACCACGCCACGCCGGAGGAGCTCGTGGAGAGGCTTCTGAAGCCGAGGAGTCCCGAGTTCGTGGTGATAGACTCCTTCCAGTATCTGGGTCTCTCGTACAAGGCATACATCGATTTCAAGAGCAGGCTGGCGAACAAGATGCTCATCTTCGTCTCCCACGCTGACGGCAAGCAGCCGGAAGGACGGGCCGCCAAGGCGGTGAAGTACGATGCGATGCAGAAGATATGGGTGGAGGGGTTCGTGGCGTTCACCAACGGCCGTTTCATCGGTCCCACCGGGCAGGCCGTGATATGGAGGCAGGGAGCCTGGGAATATTGGAACAAGAGAATCAAGGACAACAACTCAAATTTCTACTACGATGGCAACGAAAGCGAACAAGACACCGGCGAGGAAGAATGACTACTCACGGTTCTACGCCCTACTCAAGAGGCATCCGGATGCCGACAAGGAGGAACTTGTGTCACAGTTCACCGGAGGACGTACCACTCACGTCAGCGGGATGAGCCGAGAGGAGTTCACGGCCCTGTGCGACTCCCTCCAGTACGGGAACGAGAGGGAGCAGACGGCAAGGAACATCGCCCTGAAGAGGGCCCGCAGTGCGGCACTGCTCCGCATCGGGAGGCTCGGCATATCCACCATAGATAACTGGGACGGCATCAACGCCTTCGTGTCGAGTCCGAGGATAGCAGGCAAGCGGTTCTATGACCTGGGCGTGGACGAGTTGAACGCCCTTGTCAGCAAGCTGGAGAGCATCATCCGCAAGGGCGGGCTGAAGGCAAGGGAGGCCGGCGAGCAGCAGTCCGGGAATACCGGGGCGAAAGAGGGCATCTCCGTCATCCTGCAGGCCAGGATCAGGAAAGAGTATAGCAACAACAATAAAATCTTGAATTGACATGAAATGGTATTGGTACATTCCGTTCGCATCCTTCGTGATGGCGACGCTCTGGGAGAGGAGGAACAAGGCAGAAATGCGTAGGCGGGCCAAGGCTCTTTGACTATGGCAAAGAAGGAAATCGAGACGGGAACCTGCGAGCTCTGCGGAGCGGAGTTCGAGGTCAATGAATTCAACAGGGACGCACCCTATCCGATGTGCGACAGGTGCTTCGAGGAATATTTGATAAGTATTGAGGACTTCAACATTAACAACAACGAATAATTATGGAAGAGAAAGTGAAAATCGAGATGACTGCCGGGCAGGCGGCAGCATTCAAGGCCTTCCAGGAGGCCGAAGAGCGCAAGGCCGCTCAGGAAAAGGCCAGGCAGATGCGTGCCGACTATGTCACGATGGTTGACAATGAGATCGAGAGTGCGATTCCGGTCCTGCGGGAACTCTCGGAGGACATCAAGACCGTCAAGCAGAAGGTCTATGACAACTTCAGGACGATACTTGACCTGAAGGCCGAGATGTTCCGCCTGAGCAAGGGAAAGGACATCGACGTGAAGAGCAATACCTTCACGAATTCCCGCGGTGACATGCGCATCACCCTCGGGGCCTATATGCTTGACAACTATCTGGACACCGCCGAGGACGGAGTGGCCATTGTGAAGGAGTACATCTCCTCGCTCGCGAAGGATGACGAGAGCCAGGCCCTTGTGAACATGGTGCTGAAACTCCTTGCGAAGGATGCGAAGGGCACGCTGAAAGCGCAGCGCATCATCCAGCTCCGCAAGATTGCGGACGAATCCGGCAACGAGCGCTTCATCGAGGGCGTGAAGATCATCGAGGATGCCTACAAGCCTATCCCGTCGAAGACATTCGTCCAGGCCCAGGTCAAGAACTCGATGGGTGCGTGGGAGAACATACCTCTGGGAATGACTGAATCATAGGAGGCGGATATGGCAATCGACAACGAAAGGATAAGGAGAGAGGCTGAGATACGGATGGCGGCAGCCGCCGAGGAACTGTCAAAGCAGATAACCATCAATGACGGGCGCAGCCCTGAATGCCGTGTGCCGACCCTTACGAGGGCGGTGTCCTCCGGAAGCGAATTCATCGTGATGAACGGCTCGGCACACCTGATGGAGCCGCTGTTCGTTAAGATTATGAGCCAGAGGCCGGAACTCCGGCAGGTGATGCAGAACGCAATCAATTCATCTTACAGGACGGTTAATTTATAGCATAGTATAACGGATGGCAAGAAAGTGCAGGGGGCTCAGCTACCAGAAGCGGGTCTCGGACATCAACAGGATATACGATGAACACGTGAAGTCAGGTCTCTCGAACAGGGAGATCTGGCGTCGTTACATATACCCGAAATGGGGTATATGCGAGAGGGCGTTCTACAATATCCTGGATGCCGGCAACTCCCCGCGCAAGACCATCCCGGACACCCAGCTTTACCTTTTCGACATTGAGCAAGATGGCAACTGACATAATAAAGAAGATTCTTCGGGACATCCGGGTGGAACTTGCCGATGAGTTCGACAAGAACTTCGAGCGGCAGGGCTTCTTTGCGGAGAAATGGCAGCGGCACAAGAGCCCGTTGCGCAAGGATGGTCATATCCTCGTCAAGTCGGGCGACCTGAGGCGCAGCATACGTGCGGTCAGCGATGCGAACTCGGTGACATTCTCCTCGGACCTCCCTTATGCGGCCATCCACAATGACGGAGGGGAAATCCAGGTCACTGCGAGGATGAAGCGATACTTCTGGCACAAGTATTATGAAACGGCCGGTGGATTCGGCAGGAAGAAGAACGGGCAACTCCGGAAGGACAAGCGAAATGCAAAGTTGGGGGAAGCTGCGGAGTTCTACAAGCACATGGCCCTGATGAAGGTCGGCTCGAAGATAACGATTCCGCGCAGGCGCTTCCTCGGATACTCCCCGGAGATCGAGAAGGCAGTGACCGACGTTATAGAGGACAATCTTGAACAGTATTTCAAAACAATCAAAAGCAATGATAAGTAGCATTTATGAAGCCCTTGCGAGGGCGCTTGAGAGCATAGAGGATGACGGTGGCCGGCTGATCAGGCACGTAGACCTGTGGAACAGGAACGTCGAGTTCATCGAGGATGAGCAGCCATGGCCGAGGCCGGCCGTGTTCATCGAGTTCGGGGAGGTGAGCTGGAGCCAGTACAACGGAGCATCGAGGGGTTTCACTGGCGAATGTCCGGTGACTCTCCACGTGGTGACGGACTGGAAGGGCAGCACGGCTGTCGGGGCTCCGCAGAGGGATGAGGCCGTGGCGATGCTGGACCTCTCGGAGACCATCTGCCGTGCGGTGCAGGGCCTTAGCGGAGAGGGGTTCCGCAACATGAGGCTGCGGAGTTCCATACCGAACCACGACCACGAGGAAATCGTCGAGAGTATCGAGAGGTATGCCGTGACGCTGGATCGGAAGATGGAGTGAGGGTGATAATTAGTTAACGATGAGATCCGCTGGACAATGGCTGTCTGGCGGATTTTTATTTACAGTTGTTGACTATTTGATGAATTTTGATTACGTTTGCATAAGACTTGTATTTGTGCAGTTGGATAAATAATTTGGGATTATGACAGATATTTGGCTATGGATAGTTGACAAATCTCCTATCATAGGAGTGTTGTTGCTGGTAGCTGGCCTTGCCGTATTCGTTACGTACAAGGTCGTGAATTGGAGGAATGCGGTTAATTCCAAAATGGAGAACTTGGACGAGACGTTAAATTCAAGGATTGAGAGAATGACAGAATCCATCAGTTCTAAGATGGAGAATTTGGCCGAGGCCATCAAAAGGATGCCATGCGAAAAGCACTCCGGGCAGATTTTTTCACAAAATGATTCACTTACAGGAATCAGGACTTCTTTGGATAATTTGAGTTCCAGGATGGATGCCGTCAATCATCGTGCGGATGCCATGAGCGTTCGTATAGATGCTATCAGTGACAATCTTACGGATGTCTCTAAGTGGATAATGAAATTTGATCCAGCAACGATTGATATGCTTGCGATGAAGCACAGCCCAAGGATGATGACGGCTGCTGGCAAGCAACTATACGAAATAAGCGGTGCAAGGAAGGCATTCGAGGACAATGCCGAATTCTTTCTTGAGGAGTTGGGGAAGATAAGTCCCCAGACACCTTTTGACGTGGAAGACAAGGCGCTTGATGTCCTCATGAGAAACCTGTCCCTGCCGATGTTCAATCCAATCAAGAACTATGTTTATTATCAGCCGGACAAGGTTACATTGAAGAATGAGGCGGGAGCTGATGTCACGGTGAGTTTGTCCCTTATGGTGATAGTCCAGCTGATGAGCCTTGAACTGCGTGACAGATATCTTAAGGAGCATCCGGACATCGAGGGCAATAATGAGAGGTAGGGCGCATCCCCGGGCGGCCCTGCTCGCTATCATCCTTTGTCCCCGTAGGTGGCAGGGTCAGTATGGGTGATGCCAAAGCAGGTAGCCAATGACGATTGCTAGAAATATTTCTGTCATAAGTGCTTGGAATTAGAAAAATTTGCTATATTTGCAACGTGGCTTGGCCTTCGGGTTAAGCTCGCCCCGAGGTCGGTTATCACTGGCCTCATTTTTTTATTCTCCTCAGCCTTGTATCATCGGCGAAATAGAAATAGATTTGTCCTTCTGAACCATATTTTCGATGGGCTTCTTTGATCTTTCCATAAAGGTCGTGAGAAGGAAGTCTGAACACAACAATCTTTGCGCCTTGGTCACGAAAAGCATGCTTTGTGTGTTTCGAAATCCCACCTCCACCTTCCTCAATGAATTTGAGATCCGCCGGGACTCCGTCTATGAAAACATCAAATGTCTGTCCTTTTGGACGGCCTTCACCATGAAGGAATTCCACATCGTGCCCATTGTCGGAGATGTCTTTGCACATTGATAGTTCCTTTTCATATTTAGATTTCTCCTGTTTATTCACTTTAGACTCTGCAATTCTCCCATGTTCGGTCACGACTAACCCGTCTGCCTGAGGTGAAATATAGGTGTGTTCCCATTGCTCTTGGTTGTATTTTGTAATTCTATCTGCTGCTTGTCCGACAGAATTTACCACACTTACACTTACTAATTCACATGCCTCGCAAAGTTCGCTTGAAGGTATCCCAGCCGCAAGGTTCTTCGCCTTGGGGCAGTTCTTGCACTTGCTGATGGTGTAAGGGTTGTAGGCCGGGAAGGTGCGTTCCTGCTTTCCTGGATTGAAGCGGAACATACCCTTCTTGTCCTTTGCGAGAGCCTTCCTCGCACGGGTAAAGGCTTCCTCACGGTCGGTCTGGGTGAACTTGTCCCGGCGCACCTGTGCAACCGAGCAGCGGCAGTTCCAACCGTTCGGCGGATAGTACTCGTCCCAGAACGTGTCTGATGGAGGAAGGGTGACACCATTGAGGGAAGCGTGTTCTGGGCGCACCTTGTCGTCACCGGCCGTGCGGTACTGCAGCAGGTATTCATCACCGTCCTCCTCGATACGCTCCCACTTGCCGGCCATCTCTGCCGAGGCCTGGGCGAAGTTGTATTCCGCCCGGAGGTAGTTACGGTTGTAGGTCTCATCCACCTTTCGAACGTCATTCAGGAAGCGTTCAAACGGCTTTCTGCCACCATTCTCATCAGTCAGCTGCGGGAATGCCTCGTTGAGTTCGTGGAAGGTCTTTATTCCGGAGAACATCCAGTCCGACTTCTGCAGGCTCTCCCTCATCTTGTCCGACATCTTCACCTGCTCGAACCCGGAGTCAAGCACTGCCGCATGAGCGTCGATGAAGTCTGTCACCTCCGGCTCCGAGAGAATCTCGATGCGGAGAGAAGCGCCCTGCTCCTTGAAGAGGGCCTTCATCATTCCCTCGAACTTGCTCCGCAACCTTCTTTTGGCATCATCCGGTACATCCGCAAGAGTAAGCTGCGGATTGCCGCTGATCAGGCTTGCATATCGTCGGTGCAGCCCCTCGTAGTCGGAGGGGCTCAGTCGAAAAAAGGCCGTCCTCCGCCGGATGCCAGACTTCCGTCCTCACCGGACATCCCTGGAAGCATCTTGCGCTCTCCGGCAGGAATGCCGTACTTGTCCTCGAAATAGCTTCCCGGTACCTCGTAGTTCTCAAGCACCATTCTCTCGAAGGCCACCTGCTGCTCAGGCGTGTAGTCCACAGGATCGTCCCACTCGAAAGAGAGGCCTGCGACATCGAAGCCGTGCCTGGCCATACGTGGCAGCAGTTGGCAGTTTATCATATCCCTGATGCCGTCACAGATGGACTCCACGAGAATCTTGAGCACGCTCATGTGGGTCTGGCTCTGGGAGTAGGAAGAACCCTCGTCGATGGTCATCGTCTGATTGAGGATAAGCTTGGACAACTCGGAGTTGGCCCTGTCGATACGTCTGTCATAGACGTTGAACGCATCTCCGCGGGATGACTCCACAAGCTGGATGTCGGTGGTGTCATCGAGGACGGCCCAGGCCTTGGCTCCCATATCCGCCATCATCCTCGCGGTCTTCCTCCTCTCGTCCTCATCCCTGGTGGATGTCTTGGCGATGCGGATAGGGATGCCGAACATCTCGGCGAAGGTATCCCAGAACGCAAGGGCGTATTTCTTGGAGATGGTATGCATCGCTGCCTTCTCATAGAGGCCCAGGCTGTCCTTTCGGCCGCATTCGATGAGCCAGTCGCTGACGGGTTGCGAGCGGTAGTCCAATCCTTTCCTCCAGTCGTCACCGGCAATCTTGGTTATCCTGCCCTTCTCCGGCACCACGTGCTTGCGTGGCACCAGGCTGACTCCGGAATATGACTTCCTTCCGGCCGCATCGGTGACGACATCACCGAGCTCGACCAGGGAGTGTCCCCAGTAGCGGGATTCGAGATAGTAGTCCAGCAGGTCCTTGAACCACGGCTGGTCGAAATATTTGGCGGCATCCTGGATGGTGTCCCCGTCCGGGCCGACAAGCTTGAACGGGCGGGCCTTGACGAAGTTGTCTATCTGGTTTATAGTACCGGACAGATGGGCATCCAGCTCCGCATCCGCATAGATGTCGTAAAGACGCTGCCTGTTCGGGTCGTCGTAGTTCTTGGCCATCTGGCAGGCTGTTCTCCACGCCGATATGTCGTGCTCCGTGAGCCTGTCAGTTTCCCTCTGTAGGTCTATCACCACTTTCTTCAGGCGCCTGCGCTCCTTGGCGTCAGAGCCTGCCGCAAGTCTTCCCGTGACCTGCTGGATCATTTCTTTCAAATTCATGTTACCAGGTGTTTTTATGCCGCGGCTCGGAGCCGTAGCGAATCGGTGACGAAGAACGGCCATCCTCGCTGATGGCAAGCGGAAGGTCAGGGACTATCGTTCCCTTGCACACTCCCTCCAGCCACTTGATGGCCTTGTCGTATCTTTCCTTGCGGATGTCCATCCCCATTCTCTGATTGACAGACGAACACAGATGATACAGGGCGATGTCGCACGCAATCATCACGAGATAGCTGTTGCGCGACTCTCCCTCCTCCGAGAAGATTCTTTCGATGTCATAACGCGGTCTCAGGTAGCCCGCTATCTCTTCCAGGGCCTGCTTCTCTGCCCGCTCTCTTATACGCGGGTCCTCCTGGGTGCTGACGCCAAGGGAGCTCTGTCCGATGACGACCTTGTAGTCTTCTTCTGTAAGGAACATGGCTATCCGGTTATATACAAGGCTCTTTTCTCAATGTCGGGTATCTTGGTGCCCCTGCGGAAATACCCGGTTTTCAGAAGCTGCTTGATGCGTCTTTTCGGGCAGACCCTTATCTTGCCTCCCACGTATATGACGTAGTAGCGCATCCCGAACGCCGCAGCGCATCTGTCCGCCTTCTTTTTTGCCAAGGCCAGGCGGATGGCCAGTACGAGATTCCTGATATTCATTTTACCATATATTTTTCGGTGACGGGCGGTTGCCCATCATCGGTGTGAAACTGCTGTGTCTTCCGCTCCGGGACAGTACCCAGATTGCCCCTTCATCGGCATCCGGAGCATCATCGTGAGCCCCGCTGCCCTTTTCCAGGGCAAGGGTCTGGTCAATGCCGTTGCGCATGTCGACGGTGTCCTTCTCGGCTATATTGTAGGTGACGAATCCGCGCTCCCAAAGCGGAGTGATATTGGTGATGCGTTCCAGCTTGTCAGGCTTCTTGCGCTTGTCACCGGTGATAGGAAGCTGGTAGCCGCGGATTTCACCCTCCTTGGTAAACTCGTCGAGAAGGGTGTCTTGGATGAAGTTTGCCTCCATCAGCCACCTGACCCTTGACGCATCCTCGCCAAGTTTCTCGTAGAGGTCGTAGCACCAGCGCACCATTGCGCTCACGGTGTCCTGTCTCACCCATCCCGTGATATAGTCGTAGTTGCTTCCCCTGCGTCCCCACAGGCGGCACGCCTTGTAGTCGTTGGTGGTCTTCGGCTTGAGTGATGGGTCGATGTAGAGGACGAGGTCATCGTAGGATGAGAGCCTGGCAATCTTGCCGTACTTTATCCATTCCTGCTTGAAGATTTTGCCGGCCACGATAGGATTGTGCATATACTCCTTGTTCCAGGCATAGTATCCCATGAAGTCTGCAGCAGCCTTGGCTTCCTCCTTGGTCCACTTCTCCTTCCATACCGGTTCGCCTTTCTCGTCCACCGCATTTACCTGGATGACGTCCACCCCGTCGGACTCCGTCATCTTCTGGAGCACGGAATTCTTGCTTATGAGGTTGCCGGCCATCACGAAGCGTCCCCGGCCGAGGTCAAGCGCTCCGAATAGGGCTTCCTTCACCCAGTTGTACAGGTCCTCGACCCTGGAAGGGTTGCGGCACAGCTCGTCGTCATCAAGGTCGTCGAGGATGATGTAGTCAGGTCTCATCGACCTGTATCGGAGTCCTCGCGGTGACTGTCCGCGGCCGATGGCCTTGAACACGCATCCGTCCTTTGTGATGAAGTAGGAGTCGGTCCAGTCGCCGCTGCTCTTCTGCTCTCCGAAATCTGCTATAATTCTCTGGTTGAATTCCAGCTCCGCCTGAAGGGAAGCCAGCAGTTCCTTGGCACTGTCCTCGCTCTTGCCGACAAGGACCATGAAATGCAGCTGCTTCTGTTCCTTGAGCCAGCACGGGATGAAGACATCCAGGTGGGTGGACTTGGCATGAGCCCTGGGCCACTTCCATACACCCTTGTAGTTGCGGTTCTTTCGGAGTTTCTCGGCTCCTTTGTTATGGAAGGGAGCGTTGTGGGTGATTTTGATTTTCCCGGTATCTGGATCCGTCCGTGTAAGGTAATGGGGGAAGTAGTACTCGCAGAACTGGTCGTAGTGGGCAAGCAGCCTCTTGATGCGCTTCTGTTTCTGGGCGGGAGTCTCCTGGACGAGGACCTCCGTCCCGGTCATTGCCTGGACAAGCTTGCAATGTTCGGCCCAGCGAGCCTTTGCCTCATTGATTTCGCTCTGGGTTGCCATGGTACTCTACTGTTTGTTGAACTGCTCAGCGATGTACAGGTCCTGGTAGCGGTTGATAATCTTCAGGAGTTCCGGAGTAATCTCGGAGTCCGTCTTGGCACGGAATTCAAGCCATTTGCTGAATGCGATGAACACTTCTATGGCATCCACCACGGAAGCCTTCTTGTCCAGCTTTTGAATGACACTCGAAAGCTTGCTTAGCTTGTCCCCGAGGGATGCCAGCAGGGATGGATCGTCGGATGCGTTGACCTGCTCGATGAGGTTGTCGATGGCGAGGAGGAGCTTGTTGACCAGCTCAGGCCTTGTGATGTTGCGAGCAGCCCTCGACTCCTTCCATCCTCCGTCATTGCACCATCGGGATATTGTCGGACGGGTCACTCCTACCTTGTCGGCGATTTCCTCCATGCTCATTCCCGACAGATACAGAGCCTTGGCCGTCGCTCTTTTGTCTTGTTGTTTGGTATTTGGCATATGCACATTTGATTTAGCAGGACGAAAATGGCTCAAATGGGTCAGTATGTCAAAAAACTATGCACCCGATTCATACTAATATGAACGCAATGCATACTTTCTTGCAGTTGAGCCATTTACGTTGTAATGTTGCAACAAAAACTTACTCGCAATGCCAAGAAAAGTCAGAATATCGAACGAGGTTGTGAACAGCTACGGATTCCGTCTGCTCACCTCTGGCGTTGATATGGAACAGTACCAGCGCAATCCCGTGCTTCTCTATATGCACGAGCGCGGAAAGGTCATCGGAACAGTGGAGAACATAGCCATCGAAGGCCAGGACCTTGTCGGCGAGCTTGTCTTCGATGAAGTGACCAGCAAATCCAAGGAGGTCGCCGCACAGTGGGACAAGGGCTCGCTCAGGATGGTGTCCGCAGGACTTGAGATTATCGAGACATCGGATGATCCGTCTCTTCTTCTCCTTGGCCAGACCGGGCCGACAGTCACGAAATGGAGGCTTATGGAGGTCTCGGTGGTGGACATAGGTGCGAACCCGGAGTCACTCCGCCTGTATGACAGCGACGGCAACCAGATAGAATTATCCGCAAACGGAAGCCTGGTGCTTCCTCTCATCAACAATAACAAAAACAACAGTATGAATCAAGAACAGATTGCCCTTGCATTAGGGCTGCCAAAAGATGCGACCGTAGAGCAGATCCTCGCACGCATCGCAGAGCTGGTGGCTTCTTCAGAGGAAGTCGTCACGCTCAGGGCGCAGAACGAATCAATCACCCTTGCGTCCATCACCGCTTCTGTCGAGACCGCTATCAGGGAATTGCGCCTTGCGGCCGACAAGAAAGACCAGTTCATAGAGCTCGGAAAGAAAATCGGGCTTGACGAACTCAATGCCACCCTCGCTGCGATGCAGCCTGCCGTAAAGCCGTCTGGATACATTGAGCAGGGAGAAGCAAAGTCTCAGTGGCAGAAACTCTCGGATGTCCCGGCCGGACAGCTCCTTGAACTCCGCGAGAAGAACAGGGCCGAGTACTGCAGGCTCTATGAGGCCGAGTACGGAGTAAAGTGTGAAATTTAACATCTCTATGTGTATGAAGAAAATAATTTCAATCATCAGCGCTCTCATTTTCAACAGCATCATGGGAGCCTTCCTTGCCGGAGCCGCGGGCATCAGCCCTATCGGCGGCGCTGCCGGAATGAATCTATTAGGAGTCCTCGCCGGTGTGGTAGGAATGCCGGAGGGCCTCCGTGAAGGAGTGCTCACGGAGGTATGGACCGGGGAGCTCATCAAGAGCCTGCGCGGCTTCCTCGAAGGAAGCTGGCTGGACGGGATTACCGATGCATCCGCCCTGGCGGAGAATGACGTCATCCATCTGGCAGATGTGGGTGCCGACCCGGATGTGCTTGTGAACAACACGACCTATCCGATTGCCATCCAGGAACTGAAAGACGGTGACAAGGCTATCAGCCTCGACAAATTCGTTACCAAGGCTACACCTATCACCGATGACGAACTTTATGCTATCTCTTATGACAAGATGGCCCGCGTGAGGGACTCTCATACCGCTGCCATCAATGAGAGCAAGTTCGCCAAGGCCGCTCACAGCATTGCCTCCAGCACCAAGAAGGTTGCCACGACCGGCGCTCCCGATCCGGCTACCGGACGTCATGCTCTCACGATCAAGGATATCCTGTCGGTGAAGGCTGCGATGGACAAGTTGAAGGTTCCTGCAGACAACAGGCGTCTTGTACTCACTCCGGACCACATCAATGACCTGCTCAGCATCAGCGAGTCCTTTGCTAAGCAGTATAATATCGACACCGTCAATGGCCGCGTTGCAAGGCTCTACGGCTTTGACATCTACGAGTTCGGCAATTGCCCTGTATTCGACAGTGCAGGCGCCAAGCAGGCTCTCGGTACTGCTGAAGGAACCGGCAAGTTCATGGCTTCCTTCGCCTTCTACGCTCCGAGGGTGTTCAAGGCTACCGGCTCCACAAAGATGTACTATAGCGAGGCCCAGAGTGACCCTCTGAACCAGCGTAACCTGGTGAACTTCCGCCACTACTTCATCGCAATGCCGAAGAAGGAGGACGCTATGGTCACCCTGTACAACGGTTACACTGCACAGTAAATCTTGAATCATGGCAAGCCTCCGATATCTGGTCATCCATTGCACGGCGACTCCTGAAGGCCGTGAGGTAAGCTCGGACGAAATCCGTTCGTGGCATACCTCACCAGTAAGCAAGGGAGGGCGCGGCTGGAAGCAGGTGGGATATACTGATATGATTCACCTGGACGGACAGATCGAGAGGCTTGTCGACAATAACGAGGATGCTTCTGTGGACCCTTGGGAGATTACCAACGGTGCTAAAGGCTACAACTCCTGCTCCCGGCATATAGTCTATGTCGGAGGGCTGTCCAAGGACGGAAAGACCGCCAAGGACACGAGGACTGAGGCCCAGCTGGACGCGATGCTCCGGTATGTGGAGGATTTTCGCAGGAGATTCCCCGATGTGAAGATAATAGGCCATAACGAAGTGGCGGACAAGGCTTGCCCTTGCTTCGACGTGCAGGAGTGGCTCAAACAGGCGGGTATATGACGGACTTGGACAGCTACAGATGGCTCATTGACATAGCGGTAGGAGGAGTGTCCTCCATTGCCGGATGGCTGGCGGGTCGCAAGCAGAAGGATAATAGCTTCCTGCGGGAGTTGCAAGACTCCATCAATACCCTTGCGGCCAAGAATGCCGAGCAGATGGAGGAAATCATAAAGCTTCGCGACCAGATAGTCACCCTCAGGGAAGAGAACCTGGAACTGTCCAAAGGGCAGGAGAGGCTCCTGCGGGAGAACTCCGAACTCAAGGAAGAGGTGGCGAAACTGCGCGAGGACAACTCCAAGCAGTCAGAGATCATCAGGCAGCTGCAGCAGAAGCTGGAGGGCGTCAAGACTATAACGAGAACCAAATGAGACACCATATTCTATACTTCCTTCTTCTGATACCTTTCGTGACGGGATGCGGTGCAGCCAAAGCCGCATCCTCTCACGAGGAATCAGATATCAGGGAGGTGATAGAGAGGGAGGTGATACGGGACACGGTAGTGGTGGTCGAGCCTGACTCATCCCTGACGAGGGCACTGATAGAATGCGACAGCATGGGACGGGCCCGGCTGATGGAGATCGAGCAGCTCCGCTCATCATCACGAATCAACACCAAACTGGCAATATCTGACGACAACCATATCAAGGTCACGACCAAGGTCGATTCAATGGGGATATACCTCGCATACAAGGTCCGCTACAAGGAAGAGACCACGGTGCGCACCGTGACTGACACGACGGTCGTCACCAAGGAGGTGAACGTGCTGCGCTGGTACCAGAAGGTACTTGTATGGGTTGGGCTGGGTTGTCTTCTGGCGGTGTCCGCCTGGACCCTCGTAAAGCTTTTAGGAAGCCGTTTGAACGCTGTTATTAAACTGATTAAACAATAATTGAATACTATGGACAAATACATGAACGGAAGTGACCTGCTTATCAAGGTCGGTGACAATGCCACAGGTCATTCTACATCGCACACTGCTACATTCACGACTGATACCAAGGAAGTGGCTGTCAAGCCGCCTGCCTCCGAGGCCAAGTCGAGTGCAAGCCTCTACAAGGGCAAGCGTGTCACCGGACTGAAGGTACAGCTGAAATGCGAGGGCCTCAGCGTTTATGCGGAGACCGAGGCCGGTCTTGAGGACATCCTGGCCAAATGGAAGGTTGGAGAGAGCGTCGAGTGCGCCGCCATCGCCAGGGAGCATGATGAGACGCCGTATGTCAGCGGCAAGTTCATCATCAGCAGCCTTGAGGTCAGCGCTCCTGCCGGTGAGGATGTTACCTACAGTGTCACCCTCGACAATGACGGCCCTGTGACCGTGGACGAGACCAAGATTGAACCAGCAGCATAGCCATGAGGAACATCAAATTGAACGGCAAGGAATATCCTTGCTTGATGACTATGGGTGCCCTCCTGAGATTCAAGGAGATGACAGGAGTCAATCCGTCAGAGTTGGACGGCAATGACGTTGATTTGCTCATCAAGCTCATCTATTGCTGCGTCAAGAGTGCAAGCAAGCGCGAGGGAGTGGCGTTTGAGCTGGACCTTCTGGACTTTGCGGACCAGCTTGACATCGAGTCAATGTCGGAAGTTAGCAAGGACCTGATGGGCGATGCAGCCGACGCCGAAGATCAAAAAAAAACGAAGATCCGCTGACGATTGAACAGATCTATGGAATTGCGATGGGGTGTATGGGGATGAATCGGGAGGATTTCTGCGCATGCACCCCTTCTCAGTTCAGGGAGACGTTCATCCGTTGGCAGGAGAGAGAACAGGAGAAGGAAAAGGCAGGATGGGAACAGACGAGGGTTCTGGCGGCGATGATACTGCAGCCGTTCAGCAAGAAGGCGGTGAAGCCGACAGACGTGCTCCGGTTCCCTTGGGACAGTGAAAGAAAGGTGCAGGAGAGTGTGCGCAGTACCAGGGAGAGGATGGAGGAGGTTAGGCAGAGAATTCGTAAAGAGTGATTATTACTCTGCCTTCGATTTTTTGATATCGAAGCACTCCTGATAAAATCCTACCAAAAGTAATATTAATGCGATAGAGAAGAGTATAAATAGTACCGGACTATTGGCGAACAATGAGCATAAAATCCGGAAACAGTCCCTCAATAAGGATAATAAATTGTAAATCCACTCAAACATAGAGACAAATATATAAATTATTTCCAAGGTGGCAAACGAAATAACATTTAAAATAAGAATCGATGGCTCTGACTCTGTAAAAGAGATTACTCTTGACTCCAAGGAGCTTGCACAGGCTTTCAGTCAGGTTCAAACTGAGGTCAAAGGACTTAAGGCGAATATGGTGAGCCTTGCATCCACCATCGGGGCGATTGATGGGGTAGCTAATGCATTGAGTCAATTGAGCGGTATGATGTCGGGGCTTACCTCAGCTTATGCCGTACAAGAGAGTGCAGAGACACGCCTTGCACAGGCAATGCGTAATTCTATGGGTGCCACCGATGAACAGATACAGGCAATTAAGGACCTTACGTCCCAACAGCAAGTCCTCGGAGTTGTTGGAGACGAGGTGCAACTTACGGCGGCTCAGGAATTGGCCACCTATCTTGAATTGTCCTCCAGTTTAGAGACAATCATACCGGTAATGAACGATATGATTGCGCAGCAACTTGGCCTCGGGGCAAGTGCGGAGGGAGCTACTCAAATAGCAACGATGCTCGGCAAGGTAATGAACGGGCAGACCGAAGCTTTAAGCCGTTATGGGTACAAATTTGATGAGGCTCAAAAACAAATATTACAATTCGGAACTGAAAGCGAGAGGGCAGCGGTGCTAGCACAAGTTGTATCGGAAGCCGTCGGAGGCATGAATGCCAAATTAGCAAACACGAATTCCGGGCAAATACAGAAGTTGGCGAATTCGTTAGGTGACGCAAAAGAAAAGGCGGGGAGTTTGTTGAGTTCTATCTCCCCGATGATAACAGGTCTTTCAGAGCTGGCTAATACCGGTCTGGGTATATTGAAGATCGTTGCGGCATTTAAGGAACTGAAAGATACTGCTTTCTTTGCTAAGATTGAGTCAATGGCGTTGGCCGTTGCACACAAGACTCAAGCGGCGGCCGCCCGTATCCTTGGGGTTTCCGAAGAAGCGGCCGCTTTCGCGACAGGTAAACTAAAGACTCAGATTTTGCTCCTCCAGTCAGCAATGACCTTCGGACTTGCCTTGGCGATTCAGGCGATAATCTCTCTGATAGTTCGCTTCACTTCCAAGAGCAACACCGCTTCAGAGGCTGTAAAAGAATTGGATGATGCTACAGACGCCTTCAAGAATACCTCAAGCCAGATGCGCTCCGAACTCTCGATGGAAATCGTAGCCCTCGAGGACCTCATAAAGCAGAAAGGCAAGGAGGGCGAGAAGGTAGAGGAGTTGAATTCAAAGTACGGTGAAGCCTTCGGCTATCATAAGACTGCCGCCGAGTGGTATGATGTGCTCACGACGAAGTCTTCGGAATACTGCAAGATGCTGGGGTATGAGGCAAAGGCCAAGGTCCTTGCTGCAAAGTCGGGAGATAAGCAGGTAGAGTTGGACAGCATCGAGGAGCGAATGAAGAGGCTTGAGGCTGCGGGGCAGAACCAGATGACTGTGACAACGGTGAACCAAAGCATTACCGGCACGACTTATAACGTACAGGAAACGGAGTATGGAAAGCTTTCAAGAAAGGCAGAGGCTCTTAGAAAAGAAATATCTGGACTTGATGATGAATTCAGGGAATGCATGAGTTCCGCTGCTGCTCTCGCCTCCGAAGTAAACGGCTCCGCCAACGACGCGGCATCCTCCATCGACTGGCAGAAGATGAGCCTGTCTGATCTCAGCAAGAAGATCCAGGAGCAGGAGGCATTGGTAAAGAGTCTCGCAGGGACTGAGGACAAGGAAGCATTCGCTGCACAGAACAACATACTGAAGCAGATGCAGGCCAGGGAGACTTCGCTGAAGTCCATGGTAGGGTTGCCGACGTCTGGCGGAGGAACATCCTCGAAATCTCTATCTTCGGACATCGAATCATACCGTACCTCAGTGGAAAGGGCCGTCCAGGTCAACCAGACTTTTTATAGCGGGAAAGCCGACATCCTGGCACAGTTGGATGCAATGAAGTCCGGCATAACGCAGCTCATAGGCAAGTACGGGGCGGAGATTGACACTGTAAAGGCGTTGATCAAGGAGTACAACACTCTCAGAGATGCGATGAGAGGTACATTGGAACCGATTCCTGAACTTGATCCCATCAAGACGGAGGCAAAAACAGAAAATAACGGTGGGCTTGCAAAGAGGAAAGAAAAAATCGACCTGAAGGTGACAGGCGAGGAAAAGGTGAAGAGAGCTACGTCAAGCCTCAGCGCCTTGGGAGATGTAATGAGCAGCCTTTCAGGTGCAGTCGGCGAGAATGCCGCTTCCTGGCTTACCTGGATATCCAACCTGATCAGCGCAATATCAGCTGCAATCCCTGCAATTGCATCTTTGGTGGCAGCCAAGAAGCAGGAAACAAATGCAAATGTCGAGGCAGCAGCGACAGGTGGAGCCTCATCGGTCGCTTCAATTCCTTATGTCGGGCCAATAATGGCCGTAGCCGCAGTGGCCAGCATCCTTGCTGCGTTCGCATCCATACCGAAATTCGCTACCGGAGGTATCGCTTACGGTCCGACCCTCGGACTTTTCGGAGAGTATTCAGGTGCGGCGAACAATCCTGAAGTGGTAGCCCCGCTTGACAGGCTGCGGGCGTTGATTGGAACAACCGACTCAGGTTTCAGCCGTGTGGATTTCAGGATAAGGGGCCGTGACCTGGTATCCATCAACAACAGGGAAACGTCAAGGAGAAGGAGGTCGTGATGGCAATGAAGACAAGATACAGCGGAGAATTCTTATCACTGCAGGGCATAGTGTGGAGATGCGACATCCTGCAGGAAAGCGAGGCTGACTTTGAGGTCGGAGAACTTGAGTTCAGGGGCGAGGAGCCTCTGGTCCTGGAATGGGACAGGGCCGCCAAGGAGGATCCCGTCTGCGGAAGTACGACTACAGTAACGCTTATATCTCCGTCCGACCGCACCTATGTTGACTTGTATTCCATCAAGCCGGCCGAAATCAGGCTTGACGTTTACAGGAACGGTGAACTCTTCTGGAGCGGATGTCTCGATCCTGAATTCTATGAGGAACCATACGAGTCGGCATTCGGCTATGACGTGTCGCTGACCTTCTCGGACTTCGGCCTGTTGAAAAGATGTCGCTACACGCTGGATGGGGTCTTGACACTTGAGGACTTGATTGAGAAGGCACTGGAGGTCTCAGGCTTCAATTACACGGCTCTCGATGCATCGAAAGTCTCGACACTGTTCCCGGACGGAACACCGCTCACTCCGGGGTCATTGTCTGTGCTTTCCGAGAACTTCTACGACGAAGATGGAGAGGCCTCCTACTGGATGGATGTTCTGGAGGGTATACTGCAACCCCTTGCACTCAAGATTGTCCAGAGATGCGGAAAGGTTTATCTATACGACCTGAACGGCCTTTGCTCCGATGCGGAAGTACGGGAGATAATCTGGGACGGAGATAGCTCTACACTTGGCACTGATTCGGTCTATAACAATGTCAAGGTAACTTTCAGTCCATACGCACAGGATACATTGATGGATGGTGAACTGGAATACAACGGAGTCTGCGGACCCGAATGGACGAATCTATCTGACGATCCGTCCGATGTCAAATATAACAATGGCCCCGTCCCAACCGGGAAGACCGCTCCGGAATGTTACTCGTTCTATCTCGACTATGATGAAGACCACAAGCACGGCTCGGACTGGGATTATAACCTAATTGGCTTCACAGTCTTCCTTTCCAGTCAGGGAGAGGGTCTTGCGGAGATAGGCACATATAACCGGTTCTGCAAGTTGCTGCCTATGATAGGCGGAGATGAGAGGGCCTGCATTGCGGTAGGATTCTACACCGGAGGACACGGCTCGCTGGCAAGCGGACGTCCGACACTCAAGCTAATGTCCCCGGCTACGCACGGCAACTCTCTTGCCATCCGTACCCAGAGGAAATACCTGCCGAAGTTGGACGAGGTCACAGCAGCCGGCTTCTGGCTGAAGGTATCACTTGACCTTTTGTTCGATCCTCGTTACAATCCTTTCGAAGATTCAGGTGAAGGCAACGAATCC
This sequence comes from Candidatus Cryptobacteroides sp., assembly GCA_051870135.1. GTDB lineage: Bacteria > Bacteroidota > Bacteroidia > Bacteroidales > UBA932 > Cryptobacteroides. Next base: position 18,734 of record JBJEBP010000300.1, read on the forward strand.
GGGAATTACGACCGGGTCAAGTCCTATTGCCAGTTCGCATTCGTCCCGGTGGCCATAGTCCTGTATGATGATGACGGAAATGCCCTGTGCCATTATACCAACAAGTGGCTTACTGAGAACGGTCAGCCTGGCAGTTCGATAGCAGCGACCGCATCAGACCCTTATGATGGTTTGTGGGGGTGGGAGGCTGGAGAGGCTTCATGGGGAGATGCCTGGCTGTCATATTATGACCCTGAAGACCTGGTGGAAGGGAGTGGCGTGCTCGGATGGAAGACGAATAGGCAAAGTGTAGGCAAGCCTTGGACCACTGACGAGAAGGTATCGAAGCGCAAGTATCAGTACAAGGACAAGTCATCTGGAAGCACCAAGGAATTCTGGATGTTTGATTCATTCAAGAAATGCCCTGAAGGCCAATACATCCCGTATCCTCCGCAGGGCGGCTACCTTGAAATCAGGGTTTACAACGGCGTGTGGGCTTTCGATGACAGGGATAGATTCTCGGCAGATGCCTCCGGAAGATTCACCAACCAGAAGCTCTACGAGAAAATCCGCTGGATGATGTACGGAGTCCCTGAGGTAGCGGCAGTGAAGAGGACTGTGCTGCTAGACAGTGCGGGAATGGATGACGTAGAATATTCGGGAGAGCTGAATGCGGATGCGAAAGACCCGCTTGAGATTGATACCGTATGCGGCACTGCGGATGATATCAGCCCTATGTCAAGGGGGACATATCTTAGGACATCCGACTGCACTCCTGTAGGAATGCTTGTCAGGGCCGGTGTTACCGACCATCCGGAACAGCTGCTGATAGGTACACTATATAGCCAGTACGCGGACAGGAAAACTACCCTGTCCGGGGAGAGGCTTTCTGATGACTGCGCATTGTCTCTATATAGCGATGCATCGCAGGACAGCCAGACAAGATTTATGATAGCCGAAGAACATCTGGACGCAGGGGCTGACTGCGCCGAGACGATATTCGTGGAAGTTCGGCCTGATGAATATAAGGGAGAGTTATGAAGACTTATACTAAAAAGACTACACGACTGAAGGCACTGCCTCGTTCCAAACGCGCAAGGTATGGAAGCACCGGAGCGTCATCTTCAATAACGACATCACCTGCGGCAGTTGCCATTCAGGGTGATGTGTCAGGGCATACGCATTCCAATCTTCCGGAACTCGAGAAGTTCTCGACGGACAGTGACGGATACGGATATCTGAGCCGTGTGGTGGAGAACAGCGACGGCTCAGTGACAAGGCAGACTGACAAAATGAAATCGGGGTACGCCGATGATTCCGGGAATTGGGATGGCCACGCATTCGATGATTATATTGACCAGCCTGTCAGAAAGGCTGACATCCCGGAGTTCGCCGGCCTGATTGCAGGGCTTCTGAAAAGCAGCGGATTCACCTCAGGGACACTCGGCAGCGGGTTCATGCTCGGGTCTGACGGAGACGGCAATGCCGTGCTGGAGGTCGACAAGGTTATCGTGCGGAAAGCGATGGAGGTGGCTGAACTCATCATCCAGCAGTTGTCACACCAGGGCGGGATAAGCATTTACACTCCCGCATCCATTGAGTGCACCTCTGTTGAAGAAATCTCTTCCGGATATAAATGTTCGTTCGACAACCATTCGAACACTGTTCCAAACCTGTTCAAACAGGGAGACCAAGCAAGATGCCAGAGGTTCGACCTTGGGAGCACCTCCGCCAAATATTACTGGAGGCTCGTCACTGAGGTCGGAAGCAACTACATTGTATTGAGCAAGAGTGACTGTGATTCAGGCAGCGGTACTCCGGAGGCTGGAGACCGTATCATCCAGATGGGCAACAGATCAGATAAGGCGAGGCAGAAGGCCGCTGTAATGGATGTCATCGGTACTGACGCCCCTCGGCTTGAATTCTATGACGGAATCGACAGCTACGATCTTTCCGGCAAGCTCATTACGGTAATAGGCGTAGTTGATGGCAAGGTGGGCGTATATACCGATGCCGGAAGATTCAACAACATTGAAATCGGAGCCGGATCCTCGGGACTTGAGAACCTCGCGGAATGGGCAGGAAAGCAGAATGAGATTGATTCCGCCAAGTCGGAAGCCGAGTCCGCAGGACAGAAGGCAGATAACGCACAAGCTACGGCAGATAGTGCGACAAAAGGTGCTGAGCAGGCGCAAGCGGATGCCGACAGTGCGAAATCTGCCGCCGAGAAGGCGCAGGCCGACGCAGATGCGGCAAAGCTCGCTGCGGCCAATGCGCAGTTCTCTGCTGATGCGGCGCAGGCTGAGGCAGACAATGCGGCCCTTGCCGCGGCTACGGCGCAGAACGGTGCGGACGAGGCAAAGTCACGCCTTGACAATATGGCCTCCGACTCAATCATATCTCCTGTCGAGAAGACCGCCCTCGTGCAGCAGAAGGCGGACATCATGTCGGAGTACACCCAGATAGTCTCCGACTGCGAGAGGTACGGCGTGTCATACGCCAATCTTGCGGAGGTGTACGATTCAGCCATCAAGGCCCTTGACAAATACACGGCCGACATGACGGCGGATTCCGTCAAGGAAGCAGATTACAACGACATTGCGGACTACTACGACATACGGCAGTTGGTACTGGAGTCCATATCAGCCGCAGCCAAGCAGGTGGCCGACGATGCGCAGGCGGAGGCGGACAAGGCAAGGAAGGAACTCGATGACATCAACTCCGATACTGTGCTTACTCCTGTGGAGAAGCGGTCGCTGATGGATATACTGAATGGGATAAGCGAGCGGAGGGTCGGATATTCGACTTACAGCCCGAAGTATTTCTCCATAACCTCGATAGAGACCGTGGAGAACGCTGATAGATTGGAGTGGAACAACGGGGAATGGCTCTACATATCGAACATAGATGTCTTTGTGAAGATTACGTTCGAGATTCTTGATAGCGGAGATACGCACATCCGCTTCCGGGCGAACTACGACGAGCAGGGAGACGGGGATTACGTCATTGTGTCGAAGCCTGACGATGCAACGTTCCTCACGGCCACGCAAGCCGAAAGGCTTGCCAACGCAAACGGATACGGAGGCGGTGGCGGAGCGGAGGAATACTACATAGACATCACAGGACTGTCGGCTGGTACGCACTACATAATCCTTCAGGCGCACAGCACGACTTCGGCCTACGAACTCGGCTGCTACTTCTCGATAGCGGAGGACGACTGGAACATCAGGGGGTCCCTCTGGGACTGGTACCGCAGGTGCCTTGCCCTTGATGGGACGGACTCCGACTACTATCAGATCACCTACGCCGACCCCGCGCAAAATAAGGCGGCTGAGATATTTGCCTTGTGCTATGTTGCCAATGTCAACGTACTTGACACCACCACGACAATCTCGGATACTTTCAGGACCAGCCTTGACAAGCTGCTCCAGGAATATAACGGCCTTCTCACCAAGCTCATAGCCGGGACATCGGACGATGACGTGGAGTACCTTAAGGAGGTGTTCAAGAAGGGAAAAACAGAAATGAGCGGAGGCGTGGTTATGTCCGAGGCCGTTGCTGTAAGGAACGCCAATGGCGAGGTCGATGGTATGCTCAACGGCTCGGATACCTTCGAGGACGGCACGCACGGCAAGGCGATAGTCATTTCGGGCATACCTTCCGAGTCCTCCTCCGGTAGCACCTCCCTTGTGGACAGGGCAACGGAGGCGGAGACGATAGTCTATGAGGATGGCACGATAAAGACAAGGAAGCTTCAGGCGGAGTCTGGAATGTTCAGCGGAGAACTCTACGCGTCATCCGGAAAGATAGGAGGCTTCGACATAGAACCTGCGAGGCTCTACGGCAACAGTGAGTCCGAACTTTCACAAAAGTCAATGACTTTGGGACCGGGCCAATGCTTCTATTCGAGCAAGAGTACCGGGACCTCATCAGGTACGGTTGACATAAAGAGCGCACTTGGCGTGAGCGTACTCCCCGCCGTGTCTGGAATCGACAAGGTCGGAATCGGGTGCGCAGTTAGTGTCAGCCAGAACGTAGTGGGAGACACGGTGATTGCCGGCTATTTCAGCGCTTCAGGAAAGACCCAGGACGATGCTGCGGTAGAATACGGAAGCCACGCTCTATATCTGGAGAACGGAACTGTAGCTGGATTCAGACCGGTGACAAGAGTCGTGACCACATCGAAGACTCTGTCGAAGATGGATAGTGTAGTGGTGGTTAAGAATACGTCAACTATCACTCTTTCCCTGCCGTCATCACCTCAGAAGGGACAGACTTACCTGTTGCTGCACACTACATCTACTACATTGAACATTACAGGCTCAAGCACTTACCAGATAAACAGAGTATCCAACAGCAGCATTGCTACAACCCAAAACTCCACAAACAAGGAAGGTATCCTCTTAGTATTCGACGGAACGTATTGGCAGCTTATGTACCTCTAAGATTAACAACATTGACAGGATATGAACGAGCATAAAAGCGGTGTAGGCACCGACATTAAGATCAACGTCCACATGGACCCGATAGGCGGCTACCATATGAAAGATGTGGATTTCATTGCGACTGTATATTCCAACACCACGATGAAAGAGGTCGTCATTGACAAATCATCGGCTCGCACAGTCGATGATGACAATTACATCATAATTGTTGACACTGCTTTAATTGGAAGCGGACGGTATTATCTGAAGTTTTGCGCATATATCCCGGATGCAGATATGCCGTCAGGCATCAGGAAAGAAGTGGAGACAGTGGATACGGACATAACCATCACAGCTGACAAGCGCATAATCATTGGCAGATAATGGGTTGTTTGAGAGTCATAGCTTCCAGGTTCGGGGATACCATGCAGGTGTCCTGCTCAAGGGTAGGCATCGGTTTGGGTGTTCTGTCTGCCGAAAGGGTGGGCTGTGCCATGCAGGTGTCGTGCCAGAGGGACGGAAGCGGGCTCGTTGTGAATACCGAGCGATTGGGACAACGCCTGTCTATATATTGCTCGCTTGTGTGCGATATTGGAGTCTCGATATATCTGGAGGTGACTCCGGAGATACTATGGATGGTTGACGGTGAAGGAGTCTTTGACGTCAAGTCCAACACCGAATGGGAAGTTTATAACCAATAAATGATATTATTATGGCAAAAGCATCATGGCTAAATGTAAGCCCGACATCGGGCAGCGGAAATGGCAGCGTGGCTGTCAGCACCGCATCGGAGTACACGGGAAGGACTGCCCGTCAAACTATCCTCACTTGGAAGGCGGCAAACGTCGCCGACGTTACAAGGACTGTAAATCAGGCCGGCAAGCCTGAGTACGTTGACATCGCAGACTCGGCTTCATCGGAGAAGACGGGAAAGGTAGTAACGATTTCAGGCGTGTCGAACAGCTCCCTGCTGACCTTCAGCCTCGGTATCGGAGACCTTGCAATCTCGCTTCCTACGAGTTACATCGCAAACTCCGTAAGCACGAGCAACGGGGCGGCAATTTCGGGTGACCCGGGAGCAAGCGCAGCGTTCAATTTCTCGATTTCCATCACCGTGCCTGCCAATGAGACCATCGAGGCGCAGACAAGGCAGATTATCGTCACGGACAACGCAGGCAATA